>JAYTQD010000510.1:0-20694 GCA_043746935.1 Acidobacteriaceae bacterium
ACGAAGCGGCCAAGCGAGTTCCAAGTGCGAAGCCCTGCAACGTTGGTGGCATCAGGTTTCTGCCTCGCAATGAGCATGATGTTGCCGAAGCTGTAGTTGCGAAACTTAGCCATCGCTCCGAGATACTGTGTGAGCACGGCACTTTGTCCAGACTCCAACGATTGCACGAGGTAATCGACGGCTTCTTTGGTTTTGAGGTTGACTTCTTCTAATTTCATGTTTTTTCCCTTTTCTGCCGGTATCGGCTTGTTTTTTTCTTCACTAAAGCGCAGCGGAAAAAACAAGACGAACCGGAGAAAGGGGCAGAACGAAGTCCGAGGGAGGGTGGCAGGCGTGAGAGAAAGCGTGGTGAGTGCCAAACGGGGTTGGGTTTCGTTTGGCGCGAAACCAGCGCAGTCCGAAACGCCCGCCCGAGCCGCGCCAAAGCGGCGTCCGCCCGGAAGAGGACGCAGTGGAACGAAGACGCGGAGCCTCACTTGCGTGCTTTTGGTGGAACGGCAGGAAAACTCCTTAGCGCAAATGTTGTTACATTTGCTGAACGTATAGGGCTGTTTTCATCCCCAAGAAATATAAAGGTCACGCGGCACACTTTCTTCTTGACAGTGTGCCGAAACGGGAATAGTTTCTGGCGTACTGTCTCATTGTTTCAAAATACGTAAGCCATCTACGGCTAGATGGCCGCTTGGGTAGTCGTGCGAAACGTGTGTTTCATGAACGGATAATCTGCGTTTCGAGCAACCACTTAATTCAGTTTTAACTGCAAGAGTTTCGGTAGCGCGTTCTTGATGTCCACGGTTTTCTTCGCCGCGGGCGATCAAGGCGTGCATGTTACACAACTTCCGGCGACGGCTTTGAGGGCATCAGGCTCTAGCTGGCGACGTTATCCTTTTCCTAAGGAGTCCATCATGCGCGACCACGGTCGGGCGGTTTTGTTGCTAGCTTTTATTTTTTCAGCGTGCGCTCTTGTCGCTCAAACTGACAAGCCTGCTTCGCAAGCCATAGCCGCTGCCAGCAGTCTTCTTGCACGAGCGCAGAGCGCAGTCTCAGGGGGAGCGTTGATCCAAGATGCTGCCCTGACGGGCAAAGTGAGGCGTATTGCTGGTTCGGAGGATGAAAGGGGAACGGTTGTCCTCAAAGCAACCGCATCGGGCGAAATGCGCCTTGATATGAACTTCCCGTCCGGTACGCGAAACGTAATTCGCACCAGAACGCAAAAGGTACTGGCAGGAAGCTGGAGTGGGCCGGATGGAAAAGAACATGCCGCCTCGTTCCAAGCTCTCAAAACCGATGATGCGGAGTGGTTTTTTCCTGGCCTTATGCTTGGCCGACTTGCCCAATTGCCCGGAGTGTCGTTGACAGAAAGCGCTGAGACGCGCCGTGGTAGCGCTGTGGAGCACGTGCATATCGTACAGGCGGCGGATTCAAGGTTGCCCGCCTATGCCGTCAAGATCGTCGAACATGCCGACCAGATGGAATTGTACCTAGATACGGCCACCCTCTTGCCCGTTGCGGCAACCTTCAACACTCATCCCGAACATGATTTGGGCCGCGACATTCCCGTGGAAATGCGTTTTTTAAATTATCGCAATGTGAACGGGGCGCAGGTTCCATTTCGTGTCCAAGAGTACTTGAACAGGATGTTGGTGCTTGATCTTGAATTTGAGACTGCCGAGTTGAATACAGGCCTCCCTACTAGCGCTCGGTAGACTGTCGCATGATTCGTGAAATTTCGAAACGGAGAAGCCAATGATTCGCGCATACCGCTTGTTGATCGTGCTGTTTACGCTGTCAGTAGTAGCCCCCTCCTTCGCGCAGATTCAGTCGGGAATTCCTAAATTCAGTAGTTTCGGGGGCGGTCCGGCGGACACCATCAATTTGGCGAATCTGAACGCACATTTCGTGATGCCCGTATTTCACAAACCGGGCCGGGGTTTGCAGTTTAACTACGATCTCTCGTACGACACAACGATTTGGCAGCCGACGACGCTCACCAATGGCACGAAAGCTTGGTTGCCTGTCATTGCCTGGGGGTGGAGCGGTTCGGCTCTCAACATCGGCTGGCTCAAGACCGTAAACTACGATGACGGGCAGTACTTTTACGATTGTTTTACCTACTATGACATGATCGGAACCGCGCACACTTGGCTAGGATGTGCTGCTTACGACTACATCAATAGAATTGATTATCTGCTCAACGCGCCCGCCGTCGACGGGTCAGGCTACAACATGAACGCCGATGCTTTTTACGGAACAGCCTTTCTGACTTCTGCGGATGGCAACGCGATCGTTCCCCAAGGATCGAATCCGATTGATCCGAACGTCACGCCTGGAAGTGTAATTGACCGGAACGGTAACGAGATAACTCTGGATTCGACGGGGCGTATTTTTACTGACACTTTGGGAAAGATAGCCTTGACCACGTCCGGCAGTAATCCATCACCGGCGAAGTTTACCTACACCAGTCCTGCGGGAACGACGGCGGCCGTGACGATTACTTTCAAGACCTACACGGTCAAGACAAATTTCGGATGTGCGGGCATCACCGATTACCCGGCCACAAGCGTTTCGCTGGTGGACCGGCTTACGCTGGACGATACCAGCTTCTATCAGGTGAACTATGAAGTGACGCCCGGTTTTCCGACCGACATCACCGGGCGGCTCGCCTCGATCACTCTGCCCACGGGGGGGACTATCTCTTATCTGTATTCCGGCACAAATAACGGGATCAATTGCGTAGATGGCAGTGCATTGGGTTTGAAGCGAACTACGCCAGACGGCGTCTGGAACTACAGCCGGGTTATTGGTGCCCTCGCGGCCTCCACGACCACCTTGGTTGATCCTGCCGCGAACAATACCGTGATGCAGTTCCAGGGCATTTACGAAACTGAGCGAAAAACTTATCAAGGCACCATACTTCCCACCAATCTGTTGCAGACCATCGACACTTGCTATAACGGAAGCGTTTCGCCCTGCACTGGAACCGCGATCAGTGCTCAAGTGACGCAACGGTCTATTATTACAACGCTAGGAACGCAGCAGAAGAGGCACTATGAGGCCTTTAATCTCTACGGCATGCCGTCGGAAACGGATGACTATGATTTCGGAACCAATGTCGTAGGGGGACTTCTCAAGAAGACTTCGTTTAACTACCCGAATCTTGGCTCAATCAAAGCGTTCGTTTCGACAGTGACGGTGACGAACGCAGCGGGCGCTACTTTGGAGAGTGTGACCAGCAACTACGACCAGACTGGAGTGGTCGCCAATATTGGGACTACGCCGCAACACCTGGGCGTAGGCACGCCGCGCGGCAACCTCACGAGCACCGTGGCAACCGTGCAAGGCACAACGACATTAACGAAGACTTTGACTTATTACGATACCGGAACAGTGAAAACCTCCACTGACGTGAACGGTGCGTTGACAACCAACAACTATCCCGATGCAGTCTCCACCTGTGGCAATGCGTTTCCAACCAGCGTGACCGAGCCTCTCTCGCTCAGCATGTCGATGACTTGGAATTGCACTGGCGGAGTGGAGCTGACGTCCACAGACGAAAATGGAAAAATATCCTCCACGGCGTACACAGACACTCACTTCTGGCGGCCATCTTCCACCACGGATGCCACGGGAGCAGTGACGAACATCACATATCCGACATTTACCCGCACTGAGAGATCGATGCCGGTGAACGGAACCGCGTCGGTCGTTGATGTTTTGCAGACGGTCGACGGGCTTGGCCGCGCTTTCTTGAATCAGACCAAGCAGTCCCCGACAGCCACCACCTACGATTCGGTCGAAACATTTTATGACAACCTAGGCCGGGTCAAGGGGCACAGCCTGCCGTATAGCGGGACCGCAGGACAGACCAGCGCCACGTTGGCCAGCACGACGCTCTACGACACCTTAAATCGACCGGTGAGCGTGACGGATGCTGGCACCGGTGTCTCTTCGATGACATACCCGAACAACGACGCACTGACCGTGCTCAGCCCCGCCCCGACCGGAGAAATTAACAAACAAAAGCAGATGCAGTACGATGGACTGGGGCGACTGAAATCCGTCTGCGAAATCACCGGTGTTACAGGCAGCGGTACTTGTGGGCAAACCACCACGAAGGTAGGTTTCTGGACCACATACACCTATGACGCCATCGGCAACTTGATGGGAGTAACGCAAAACGCCCAAGCCGTCGCCGCGCAGCAGCAGGTCCGCAGCTACACATTTGACGATCTGAACCGTCTGAAATCCGAGACCAATCCCGAGAGCGGTACAGTCACCTACACCTATGACACCGACGCAACGTGCGGAACGTCGAAAGGCGATTTGGTGAAGAAGGTAGACGCGGTCGGCAATACCACATGCACGGCATATGATGCTCTGCATCGCGCGATGGCCCTGACCTACACCGGCCCGTATTCGGCAACGTCGGGAAGCAGGCACTTTGTCTACGACGCCGCGACGGTGAACGGCGTGGCGATGACGAACGTCAAAGCCCGCTTGGCGGAAGCGTATCTCTGCCCGATTGCCGGATGTACGTCGAAATCTTACGACTCCGGGTTTAGCTATTCCGCGCGGGGCGAAAATACGGATGTGTACGAGTCGGCGACTCATTCAGGTGGCTATTATCATGTTTCGTCCACGTTCTGGGAAAACGGCCAGCTGAAAACGCTGGCTGGCATTCCCAGTGTTCCGATATTGACATACGGGCTAGATGCGGAAGCACGTCCCAAAACGGTCTCGGCAGCTACCGGACAAAATCCCGTCACTGCTACCACGTATGCCGTGTCAGGTCAGCTCACGGGCTTGACGTACGGCTCCGGCGACATTGACAACTACACTTACAATCCGAGCACACTGCGCACTGCGACCTACGCCTTGCACGCGAACACCCTAAATGTGCTTGGCACTTTGACTTGGAGCCCCAACGGCACTTTGAGGACATTGCAAGTGACCGACCCTCTGAACACCGCGAATACAGAGACTTGCACCTACGGATACGACGATCTGGCGCGGCAGAGCAGCGCGAATTGCGGTACGCCGTGGAACCAAACATTCAGTCTTGATGCTTTTGGCAACATCGCCAAGGCGGCAACCGTGGGAACGTCGTTCCAGGCCACCTATGCTCCGGCAAGCAATCATCTGACGGCAGTAGGATCGTTAATTCCCACCTACGACGCTAATGGGAATCTCACGAATGACACGGCGCACAGCTACCAGTGGGATGCCGAAGGGAACATGATTGGAGTGGACGCGGGGCAGGCGGCGGGTTCGTGCGTGTATTTCGACGCCCTGGACCGCATGGCGGAGCATGGGAAGGGCACGGGTTGCACCACCTACGACCAGATTTTGTACGGACCCGGCGGGACCAAGCTGGCGATCATGAGCGGCCAAGCACTGGTGAAGGCGTTTGTGCCGCTGCCGGGGAACGCGCAAGCGATCTACACGACGGCGGGGTTGCAGCGCTACCGGAGGCCGGATTGGCTGGGAAGTTCGCGGCTGTCAACGACGACGACGGCGGGCGCGAAGTATTACGATGTGGAGTATGCTCCGTATGGGGAAAGTTACGGAGGCACAACCGGCACTGGCGGTGCAGTGGACTTGATGTTCACAGGACAGAATCAGGACACGGTGACGACATTTGGAGGGCTGTACGATTTTCTTTATCGGGAATACAACCCGGTGCAAGGGCGCTGGATTTCGCCGGATCCTGCGGGGTTGGGAGCAGTGGATCCGGCGAATCCGCAAAGCTGGAATAGGTACGCCTATGTGAACAATGGGCCGTTGAATCACACGGACCCGCAAGGACTGGATGACTGGGGAGGCTGGGGCGGTGGCTGGGGAGATGGCGGATGGGATGGCGGATGGAGCGAACAGTTGCCGATCTACACCGGGCCAGCGCTGGACCCGAGCTGGATTATCTGGAATTATCACACTAACGACCAAGGCTTGACGGTTGGAGACTATCCAGGAGAAACAACTTGCCCGGGGGTAGAGGGTAGTTTACAGCCTTGCACTGTTTGGGATCCGATTCAACAATTATGGGATAACGCCCCCGCCGCAAACACTGCCCCAAAAACAGCACCGAAGAGCCCAACTATTTGTGGAGGTACGTTCAGCTTCGGCGGACTGGAAGCCGACGCTGCCGAGGGCGGAATGTTTGCTGGAGGAATATTTGAACATGACACTGTCGATGGGAATATGGCGGGATCTCTTGTAGAAGGGTGGCTTGGAGGCGAAGTGCTCCTCGGGGGATTGGGCAAGATCTCAAGTTCTGCTGATACCAGCCCGTTCAAAGGCTGGTTCGGATTTTTGGGAGGAGGCTTAAGCGCAGGGCCACTCGCGGCGTTTCAGTTTGGAATCGCCGGTAGCAAAGGATGGGGAGGACTCTATGTTGAGGGTCATTTGGGACATGTCGCTTGGGGGACGGGTGGTTACCTCCGTACATCATGCAAGGCAGGAGGCTAGTTATGTCAGGTCCTGTCGGTAGCGAATACCCTGGAAATTTGGTGATGTCGGTCGGTGCATGCTTAATGGCAACAGTTTCGATAAAATCTGCCTTGTCTGCGTACAGAAGGCGACGTGAAGCCAGACGTGAAACAACCAGACTACAAAACTGGGAAGCTGATTTGGGCGTGTCAATTGGGACCTTACTAATGTTCGGGTTTGCGCTTTATGCTATATGGGTGCATCGATAGACGCCGCAAACAACGGCACTCCCCAGCAACCGCAACAGCCGAAACCACAGCAGCCATGTTATGGCGGTAATTCCCTCCGAGACAAAGAAGTGAGGTTCTTTAGTTTAACGAGACTCGCGCAGACTTGGGGGGAATGGGCCCTTGGAGGCGCTTCGAAACTTGGGTGGTTCGGGGCGGCCAAGGCAGGGGCAAAAGCGGCGGGAGGAGAAGAGAGCCTGGGTGCCGCCGTCCTTGGGACTGGCGGCAAAGCCCTCGGGCTCGCTGGCACCGCCCTAATGGTTGAGGCAACGATGGCCGACGTAGACTGCGCCATTGGTCCTGTTGTGCCATACACCGAGAAGTGAGTGGAGACTAAAGGGATGCCTATGGCAATAAGCACGTTTATCGTCGCCTTTGGGGGCGGATGGGAATCTGTGGGGGGCCAGTTGCTAGCTTCGGGCGTGCTCCTTGTAAGCGGTTATCAGGATGTGGGGTTGCGTGCGCGTATCGGCGCGGCCTTCTGGTTCTTTATGGCTTTAGCATTCTGCGTCTCAGCTCTGGCTACTGCTATCTGGGCGAAACTTTGGGGTGGTGCCGCTATCTGCGCTGTGGCTTTTTGCTTCGAAACTTGGTTAGTCCGACACTGGTGGAGTCGGAAAGCTTCGCCGTAGGTATTAGCCGATCTCTTGCTGGATTTATACCTGGTGCCGGGCAAGTCGTTGCTGGCGTCGGCTCGGCGGATTTGATTGGGCGGGTGGCCGACCCTTCTTGTGCCTCGCCAAAAAGACAAGTGCACCAGGTTTGATGCCTCATACCGCCAGCGCATCGACGAAGCAATAGGTTTTTGAGGGTTCCCGGGTGCTTTTCCGTTTGGGATCGAGCAAAAAGATTTCAATAACCGGCCTCGGCAGACGAGACGGTCCCCGTTGCCTCAGGGGCAAAGATCAGTGATGTTCGCAGAATTCAGGCAGCCGGTTCGTAGCGATGATGCAGGCCACCGAGTCTGGGGAAAGACAGAACGTGTGAAGGCCGGTTCGATTTTGCGGGCACCCTTGTATGAGGCGTGTCCTTCTCCAGCCCCAAATGGGTCCGGTCCTTATGATAGTAGTGAGCATATTCCAACAGCAGCCGTTTCAGATGACGTTGGTTGAGTGGAATCACATGGTCGAGCAAGTCTCGACGGCAGCTTCCAACCCAGCGCTCTGCCACTCCGTTCTGCCAAGGGCTGCGAAACGAAGTTCTGACGACTTTCAGTCCGATGGCATTCGCCGCATCGCTTACCGCTTCTCCGAACTTGGCATCGCGATCCAAGATCAAGTATTTGTAGCCAGTTTCATAGGGGAAGGCTTCGCGTAGTTGCTGCTCGATCCAAAGGCCCGTCGGATGCTGGGTGACGTTGAGATGCCGAATACGCCTGCGGTCATGGGCAATGACAAAGAAACAGTACAGAACTCCGAAAGTGAGCGTCGGAACCGTGAAGAAATCCATCGCTGCAATGGCTTCGTGGTGGTTCTGAAGGAAAGCTTGCCACCGCTTTGCGGGTTCGGGGCTTCTCGGGGCCTTTTGCACCCAGCGCGAAACCGTCCGCTCCGCGACAACAAATCCGAGCTTCAGCAACTCCCCATGAATGCGCGGAGCGCCCCAAGTCGGATTCTCCGCTACGATGCGGAAGATTAAATCTCGCAACTCCTGGCTGATGCATTTCCGGCCAAACACCTTTCGGTGGCGGGAGATCCAATTCCAGTAGCGACGGGATCCAGCTCGATGCCATCGCACTACCGTCTCAGGGGAGACGATCCAAAGGGCTTGCCTCCATTGGGGCCATAACCCTCGGAAGGCCATCCAAAACAACTTGTCGAGATTGCCAAGCTTCGGGCGCGGCGCGCGGCGCTTGAAAACCATCACCTGCTGGCGAAGAGCCAAGTTTTCCAGCAGCAGATCGCGACGGGAGCGAAGCAGGCGACAAAACAGATCGATCAGGAGTCTCAGCAGGCGTAACATGACAAACATTTATAGCAGGGCGGGCTTCCGAACACTTCCGCCATCTATTGCATACACAGCAGATCTGATTTTTGGCGCGGCACAGCATGTACGAGGCGCTGAACCGGCGTCAAGTTGAGTGGATTCAGAGGCAAGGAATGGCCCTCAAATTAGCGCTTCGGGGACAGCGAGCAGCTACGGAAGAACTCCGTTAATGCTGATTTGCGCTTTGTGACAGTCAGAGCGTCCGACTGTCAGTAACCCCATTCTGCCGTCTCTGTCGCCAGTGCCAAAGTATTGATTAACCACCTCTGGTGTAAATTTGGCCGGACACCCCTGCTGTCGTTCTTCGTGATTGATCAGTGCTTTTACGCATGTGAGATCATGCCTGACGCGCGCTGATTGTCCGGGCCCCGGTGAGGCCAAAAGAAGGTCTTCCACTTCCTTGAAGTCAGCTACAGCGACGGTCTTTTCAGCTTGAACGAGTTCTGATCTCAGCTTTTTGATCGCCTCGAACATCTTATCGTTGTTTTTCCTTATTTCCTTTATTCTGCGAGACATTTGGTCCACATTAAGGCCGTGGCTTTCGAAGCACTTCTCGTAGTCGTAGTAGCCTGGATACTGGCCATCACCGTCAACGTCACGCGCCACCGGAAACCTTGCGTGTTCGGGTAAATGCCACATCTGCATGGAATCACTGAACGATTTTCCAGAAACCGTATCGCACCGGTCATTGTCACGGGTTGTGCTTTCCATCAATGTGATGCTGATGCCATACGAATTGCTTGCAGCGGGGTTTGGGGTAGGGATATCCGACCTTTTCTGTAGTGAGCTACCCGATCCATCGTCCATGCGTACTGAGACTGCTGGGGGTGTCGTGGCTACGGTATAGTGAAAAACCATCCAAATCGTGTAGTTCTGTGGCACCATTCCATTTGTAACACTGCCAGTATTTATTTTTGACTCCGCAAAACCGCTTCCGTACTCGCCCGTATATGTGGAAACATAGTCTGGCATGGGAAGAGAAATTGCGTAGCGCATGGCACTGCTGCCATAGAGAATGTGTTTAATTCTCGCAATGGAAACCGCTTGTCGCGGGTGGTACAGCTTCGGAGGCTCTTCCGTGTCGGAGTTGCCCTCGATGTTGGTTAGTTCCCGTACAAAATCCAAGTAGTAGAGCGCGAGATTCCCGGGAGTGCTTGGATTCACGGGAGGCGCGTCGTCCGGCGGTTTGGTGGCATCCGTGCCCCAGAAGATATGCGCCACATGAATCATATCCTTGTTTGCGTCCATCATTGCGGGTGCGACGAGAACAATCCGATCCTCTCCAGGGGAACCTCCATCTCTTTCAGGCTCTGGATCGAGGACATAGTCCCAGGGCCCGTTTACCATAATCTGAAACTCATGCATTTGCTGGCACTGTGCGGCTGTGGGGCTCGCGAAAACTAGAGCTGCGGTCAAGAGAACAAGTGAAGTACCGGAGTTTCGTAGGCTGAGACGCAAATTCGACATTGTGTTCCCCTTCAAAGCGTAAATTAGTCAAACTAACCCAAACGTTGTGAAAGCCGACCAGTAATAAGGATGCGCCATACCGCTACGGGATCGCAGGTTCGACTGCGCCTGATGGATCGAGTCCGCGACAGAGGTTCCGTTGAGCAAAGCCCGGTAAAACGAATCCATGAAAAGGTTGGTTGCAGTGGAGTCCACATTCCATCGGCTGGCTACGACGTGTGGCACTCCGGCGCGAAGAAACGTGCGAACCAGGCTGTCGGTGTCACTGGCCGCGCCGTTAGACCCGTCCTGCGTATTGCAAGCGGAAAATACGGCGAGCTGCATTCTTGCAAGCTCCGGGCGGCTAAGGGAAGACGCAGTGAGCATTCCGTCGGAGAGCAACAGTCCGGTTTGGTGCGAAGAACTGAGGGCGTGCCCTGCAAAATGGAAAACTGAAGCGCCGCGCAAGTGCAGTACAGTAGCGCTGATCGTAGCCGCTGGTCCGGCCAAGAGGTGGGCAGAATGCAAATTGCGAGCCACCATTTCGCCTTCGGAGATCGCGTCTGGTAGCGGCGAAGCGGGTGGGTCGAATGTAGCGCCAGACGTGGGGACAGCGTCAACTAGTGCAGTCGAGTCGGTTGTGATGGGAAGAGATGTACGCAGTCCTTTGCGATAGTAAATTCCCAACGAGGAAACAATCGGCCCGCGTTCGCTCAAGTAGCGATTCTGTGGGTCAAGAAGAGCGTCGAAAGGGAGTCCCGCAAGGCCGTCATCCAATTCAAAAACGAGCGTGCGCCCGGGTAACAAATGCTGCTCAATCGGAGCGACGAGTAGATTGTAAAGTGCGCGGGAGTCTTGCCTGAGATTGGATTCGTCCGAGGCAGGATCGGAACACAGGTTGCGAAAGTGTTGGATATTTGCGGCGATTTCCCGCGGGTTGCCCTCTATGCGTTTCGCGACAACGCCGCGGTTGTCATAGACCCAGACCGCGAGTCCCTCAGGAAGCGAGGCATAAGAAATAACTGTTTCTCTTTCCAGGGTTGGAAGTTGATCCGCAACTTCGCGCGGTTCGTAGCGCGCATTATTTCCTGATCGCAGCGCCGCTCCTCGATACCACTCCCAGATTTCAAGAGCACCGTGAGTGTCTCCCTGGTTCAGGCGGAGCTGCGCAAAGTTTCGATATGCTCCGGACGACTGCTCACTCCACTCAATCCGAGACTTGTCGTCCCGTAGAGATTGCAACTGCAACTCGGCGAGGGCAATAGCTGAACGAAGGGCTGATTCCGATTCTTTGCCTTTTTCAGCTCGGGATTCCGCGTCCCCCAGGGTGGAATAAAAAAGAATTGCAAGGTAATTGTTGGACAGCTTTCGGACTTCTGGCTCCAGTGGACTCAGACGCGTGACTGCCCGAGCGGCGGCTCCCTGTCTGGCTTCGATGGATGCCAGTCTGGTTTCGGCCTCCAGGCGCGCAATTTGCGTAGATTCGATCTGTGGCGAGGCTGCAAAAATCTTGCTGGCTCGTGCGAACTCTTGCTGTGCAAGTACCGGTGCGTCTGCCGTATCAGCCGCGGTGGCCATAAGGAGATGGGCCATGGCGCGCTGCGCAATATCAGGCGAAGATTCGTTGAGTGTGAGGCCACTTCGCCATGCTACAACCTGCATGTGTGGCAGGCCCCCCAGCCTCGAAAGTTCATAGATTTCGTAATAGAAGTTATATCCACGCACGTCCGGATAGCTGTGTCCCCAGAAGTCGCCAAGTGCGCGCTGGGCCGTACTCCACCCGGACTGAAGATTACCGCTCTCGCCATCCACGCCTACAATATGGTCTTGTGTGCGGAGGTAAATTGACTTGTAAACGCTCGCCTCCGCCTTATAGCTCGCGTCGATGAACTGTTGGTGAGCGGAGCCGAGATTCTCCAGCAGCCGAAAACAACTTCCTTTCTCGATTTGGAGCTGAATCTGTACCCAGATGTAGGGATAATCATTCGCCCTCTGTTCTGCTTTCGACGCCGCATCGAGACACTCGGCTCCGTCTTGCACAGTCCTGGTCGCGTAGAGATACTCCAAGCGGGCACGAATTGCGCCCGCCTCGTTGCCGCCGGATGTGAAAATTCGGTCTGCTTCGGCGGCGTATTGTTGAGCTTTTCCCGTGTCGGCCTTATCGTTGTCCAGGACAGCAGTGGCGAGCTCCGAAAATGCGACTGACATCTGTGGTGATTGTGGGCCGGACAGTACATCCGCAAGCCAGCGGTCATTGTGCTTTTGATTGGTGATCTCCGCCAAGGTCTTGAGCGCAGATTGGAAGACGAGCGCTTCGTTCGTAGCTTGCTGGGAACTGGGGAACGCTTTTGGCAACCAGTCCGTGACCGTGAGCTTCAGATACTCCTCAATGCGTCCATCAATCTTCTCGATCACCGCCGTATCAGCCGCACCTGCCCTTGAGATTTCTGACGGTGTCAGCAGCGGTTCGGCTCGGCCTCGTTCATGCTGCCGGAGCTTTTCTTGGAGAGCGCCCAGGCGCTTCCGCACATCCTCCGCCCAGTCGCCTTGCGGATCTACCCGTAGGTAGTGTTCCCAATCATCCACAGCTTGCGTGTAGAGGAACATGCGTTCGCAAGCCAGCCCTCGATTGAACAGCGCAACGGGATCATCTGGCGACTGGGCCAGCGCTTTCCCCAAAGATTCAATCGCGTTGCCGTAGTCAATAGGCCGACCGGCGGTTTCGGCGCGAAGGAAATAGGCGGAGCCCAGGTCCGTCAACAGTTGTGGAGAGTCGGGGTGTGTCTCCAACGCACGTTCCAAAGAGTGAATGGAAGACTCGTAGTTGCCATCGAGTAAATCAGCCTGTGCCTTTGCTTGCAGCCACGCGGGGTCGTTAGGATTCTTCCGCAAGTTTTCCGCGATCAGGGCTTCGGCCTTGAGCAAGGTGGTCGGCTTGTCCAGGCTCGATCCTGCGCTCGCGCCTCGCTCCACCCGCATCTGCGCGTAGGGTGCTCCCGCGATTCGCATTTCCAGCGTGCGATGATCGGTGTAGGCCTGTGCCAGTAATTGTTCCGCGGACGGCGAGCGAAGCAGATGCAGACTCATCCAGCCTGCGACGGCCACGGCAGCAAAAGCCGCAACGGCGAACACGGGACGCGGCCAGACGAGGAACGCGTTCCACCAGGGCGGTGGTTGGTCGCCTCGCGCATCTTGCGTGGTCCCGTGAAGTTTTTCCGCCAGGTTTCTCTGCCACTCTGGCCGCACGCTATTGAGTCCAGCGAGTACTTCTTCCTCGTTTGGCGATACTTCATCCGAGAGAGTCTCCGCCGCGTTTCGCAGAAGAGGTCCACAGTGGTCGCATTGAGCCGCGTGAGTCATGAATTCTTTGGTCTTCGCTTCCGGCAGCAGTCCGGCAGCGACACTCATCCAATCGACATTCCGAGGACACTGCTCCCCCGGCTTTGCGGGGTTGTGAGCTCGCAGTCCCGCAATCTCGCTTTGCGCGTGTCTTTGCATCCGCACCTTCCGGTGGCAGTCGTCGCAAGACTCAACGTGGCGCTGGGCTTCTCCCAGAGCCTGGCCCGGGAGTCGCTCCGAGTTTGTGACATCTGTTGTCGGTGACGAAACTATCGCAGCCAGTTCATCGCCATCGAGATGCTGGTCTATCGGTCGTGTCAAACTACCTTCTCCTAGTCAATACGATTCCGCGGGCCGAAATCCTTTTTGGCCCGTATCCAGTGGTTCCGGTCGAACGTCCACCAGTTGTTCCCGCACCAGTCGCGTCAGCCGGAAGATCGCGCTCTCGACGCCCTTTGCACTCAGGCCCACTGCGGGCAAAGCCGCAATCGCCTTCGCGCTCATGCCTTGCTGGTAGTAGAGCCAGAAGATGAGGCGGTCGCGCGCCTGATCCGGGCCGACCGAGCAGATTGTCAGGCAACCGTCAATTTGCTTGAGTAGAATCCCATGTTCCATCGCCGCTGACCCGCCGAAGCTTTCGCTGCCAGCTTTGGGATCTACGTCCTCCAGGGATTCGTGGGCGTGCCCAACCCCGCGTTTCTGCGAGTAGCGCGCCTTGAAGTAGTCCTGCGCCACGTTGGCGGCAATGGTCTTGATGTATCCGAGGACAGCTTCGGGGTGTTGCACGGCAAAATCGCTCAAATGACGGCAGTGATCGGCGCAAAGCTTGAGGTAGGTATCCTGCACCAGATCATCCACCACCGGCCCGGGAATCCGTCCCCACTGATCGGCGATACGGATGACTGACAAGCTAATCGGACGCTGGAAACGGGAGACGAATTCGGTCCAGGCCGCGCTGTCATTGGACTCGGCGCAGACACGGATCAATTGTTCCGAACTGAGAGATGCGTAGCGCAAGGGAACCCCGGGGAAGCCATTGTACGGGCGGAAGCTGGATACGGCAATTCGTGCCCAAGACCGCGCTCCAAGGCGTACTTTTGCGGGCTGGCGGTCCGGCCTCGGATGGTGAGTTCGATCCAAAAAATGATTCTGTGCCGGAACATCGTTTCTTTCCTTGATGACCAGTTTAATAATGGGGAGGATCGCGATGCGCAACGTATTCGGCGGCAGGTGGGTCTTTGTTTTGATACTTGGGATGGCCGTTTGTCTGATGGCGGGACAGGGCAGGGCGGAAGACAAGAAGTCCAGGAAGCAGATGAACCAAGGGCAGGAGGCGCAGGCTGAATGGCCCTGTAATCTCGACTACCACGTCAACGTAGTCACACTGGGGACGAACTCCAAAGAGATGTATTGGAAACAAGATGACTGCATTCGGGTGCATGTAGTGAACAATCCGTTTATCTACACATACAGTCTCAAGTTTAATGAGGAAAAGATCGCCGAGGATGACGTTTTGGGTGCTTTGGGCAGCCTTGTCGGATTGAAAAGCATTAAAGAAACAGCTCCAACAGCCAATGCCGCCGCAAAACCAAAGCCTCTGGTTCCAGGAGGTGTTGTCGATTCCATATTTACAGTCGGTCCCGAAAGAGGAGTCATAGAAGTTGCCCGTCCAAAACCATGCGACTCGAAACAGACTCAACAGCTTGCTCTTCAATCAAAGAGGTTCGAACAATTACTCGAACAATTGAAGGCGAAGATTTCCGAAATAGAGCCGTCGCTCAACGCCTACAGAGCAACGCCGGGAAAGCTGGAAATCGAACTTCAGGAGAAGGAGGGCAAATATAGGGAGTTCCAGAAAGAATACCTTGTAAAGCGCACTATTCTTGTAGACCAAAAGACTGACCTCGAATCCCTCAAACAGTTTGCCACCGACCTCCAGGCCAAGGCTCTGGAAATGTCGATCTTTTTAACCGGAGATACCGAATTCGAAAACGAGATGGTCCAAGCCATCAACACAGGGTCACGTCTTCAAAACGAAGACTTCTCCCAAGTGTCCAAGATTGCATCAGATTTGGATTTTGGTTTAAGCCAAGAGCCAGTTTGTGCCCAGCAGAAACCCGAGGTCGATAAACGCGCGGCACTGGAAACAGAAGTCAGAGAGAAGCTGGATACGCTCTCCAAAAACATTGCTGATTTAACGAAATATGCATCACAGGTTGCTAATAAAGTTTGTAGGTACAAAGCGCGCAAGAACGGGGAATTCGCCTGGGTTTACGACCAGGTGTACCAGCCCATCACTGCGGTTCTTGCCAGTCCAGTAGCATTTGGGGTTTCCGTGGTCAAACGAGAGGGGCCGTTTCCAGACCCAACAGCAGTGCAGGTCACGCTCAATCGTGACGTAATTATTGATAGTTCCGCTGCTTCCATTCCCAAAGCTGACAACGTAGTTTTCGAGTGTGCGGCGGATTCTTCCAAGATCCTTCAGGCGGGGAAATCCTTTTCAACGTTGGAGGAGGTGCCAGTACCTAAACCAGTTGCCCGCAACTATACTACCCCTTCTTCGGATGAATCAGGGAAACAAGGGCAAGTAGCTGCGGACAAGGCAAAGCCGGCAGCCGACAAGACGCAGGAGGCCACGACCGTAGTCCTGGAACAGCCCTGGTACTTCGGCGGCCCCAGGCTCATTGTCTCCGGTGGGCTCGCTTCTGCCTTTCTCCGCAAGCAGGAATTTCAGCGCTCAAACAACATCATCAATGGACAGTCCCAGCCAGTGATTGGCTTGAAGACGGATTCCAGTGTCCGCCTCTCGCCGATGATATTCGCGCATACGCGCTTGTGGGCGCCGCGCCATTGGTCGGAGGCTACCTATGCCACGTTTGGGGTGACGGCGAACTCGGATACCAAGGGAACCGACCCTGAATTCCTGTTTGGCGGATCGGTTAGCTTTGCCCAACAGAAGTTCTTCCTCAGTGCAGGCGCATACGTCGGTAAGCAACAAAAGCTTGATGGCGGGCTTCACGTTGGCGACGTAATTCCTTCGACCCTGACCGGGGAACTGCCACTGACGAAGAGCTATCACACGGGCTTTGCCCTCTCTTTGTCTTACAGATTTGCCAGCTCGAAGGATCCAAAGAAGGACACCCCGGCACCAGCCAAACCGTCAAGCAGCCCAGCCAAGAAGCCGAATGGATAGGGTTGTACCGTTTTGAGGCATTGTGTCCGATTCGATAGCAACCGAAGCAACGGCGTCTCGGTAAAGCACATCGTAGAACGGAGGAACAAGAAAATGGTTTCGCCAAATTGCACATCAAAGAGCAGCACGGTGCTTGTTGTGCTGCTGTTGGTAATATTTTGCGCCCTGATTGCCACAGCGAGCGTAGCGGATACACCTAAAACTCTGTCGTGGTCCGTTGAGCCACCGGCCTCGCCTTGGAACTTAGGCACCAGCCGTTGGACGGAGTTTGTGGTCACTACAGCGGAAAATTCTCCTGACAAGAAACCGACGCTGGCTTTGAGTCACTCGACAATCATCGATTCTGATTCAGGGCGTGGTGTTCAGTTATCGAAGGACCACTTTCACCTCTGCGCGGACAAGGTTGACAATATCAAAGGGTGTGCGCCACCGTCCGTCGGACTCGGCAAACGGACTACCGTTTGGCTGGCGGTCGACGAAGACTTCGCATTTCAAGGCACGTTCACCGGCAACCTTTTCCTGGACGCTCCGCCCCTTACGGAAACGAAGACGTTGGCTCTGACGATCCAGCAGTCTACGCCAACCGCAAAGACTGGTGGGGTACTCACGATTCTAGCGGGCGTGGTGGCAGCGTGGTTCATCACTGTCTTCGCGCGCGCGCGCATCGCGCGGGACCAGGCGCTGCTTCCCATCGCCGTTCTGCGTGAGAAACTTGCGGCTCTACAAGAAGCGCTTCGCTCTCTCCCGGAGCCTCTCCGCGATTCGGTGGGAACTATAAGCCAAAGACTCGTGAGACTGCTGGGAGAGTTGGAACCCAGCAGTTTAGATAACCAGCAGCTTCTGCCGCCAAGGATGCCCGGTTGGACCCAGTCGACGACGCAAGCGGCCGCCTACCAAGCGTTCCTGCAAGCTCGGGCGCAAACCGCTGACAGTCTCGACGTGCTCGTATCTGGAATCCAAACGGCAGCGGGCAGGATTACGCCAACTCTTCCTGCGGAAAAACTCGCGGCACTCAAAAGGATCGCTCAAACCATAGACCAGATGGCGGGAACGCTGCCGCAATCCTCCGACGCTCTTCGCATACAAATTAAAGCTCTGTTTGACTCATGGAACGCACAGGGAATTCGCGCAGAGGGAGTAGACAACTTTGCCGAATCCCTGGCCATTGCGGACGCACCCGTGAGGTCAGCCTATAGCATTCGGATGGAAATTCAGACAGTGACGATGATGTTCTGGTTGGTTTGGGGCACGCTGAGTGTCCTCACGGGTGCGGCAGCGCTTGTCTTGTTCTCGCCCGGTTTCGGAACCGTGGCCGATTATTTCCGATGCCTTTTCTGGGGCTTCGGACTTCCGGTGGCGGGAAACGGACTGCAGCAACTAACGATGTCCCAATTGAACACGCAGCTCGGCGTCACTATACCAAAATAGTCTCCAAGGAGGAATTTATGAATCTAGACTCGGTAAGAGGTTTAAAGGCAGATGCGCGAAGCGTTGTTGCTCAGTTGCTTGGCGATGACGTTGCGCGGCGCAAGTTAGGGGTTCGCGCTCAGGGTGTAAACAGGGTTACGCGCCCACGCTCAATTGCGCTGGGGGTCTCCCAAATCACAGGTGGAGATTACAAACTTGCTGTTCGCGTACAGCATCCCCTGCTGATAGACGGCAAAGAAGTGAACGCGATCCGTGAAATGGCAAAAGGTGAGGTCGAGGTCAGGTACATAGGCCAAGTTCAGAAACTGCAATCTCCCTGGTATCAGCAACAGTGCAGGCCCGTTCGTATCGGGTGTTCCGTTGCCCATTTCAGAGTGACAGCTGGGACCATTGGAGGTTTCGTTCGATCCGCGCAACAAGACGTCATGATCCTGTCAAATAATCATGTGCTTGCGAACGAAAATGATGCGGCTATCGGAGACGCTATTCTCCAGCCGGGGCCGTTTGATCACGGACAAGATCCCGCAGACAGAGTTGCAACCCTCACGCAATTTATTCCGATTCAGTTTGCTGGACCTAATTTGGTGGATTGTGCGGTGGCCGTGCTTGATCCCGGTATTAGTTTCGATTCGCGCAGCTTAGATCAAATCGGTCAATTGACCGGCGTGCGGCCGTCTCCCATAGACAAGGGGGATGCAGTCGCAAAGCTCGGGCGCACAACCGGCATCACACGTGGAGCGGTCACCGCCTTCGAGCTCGATAACGTGACGATTGGCTACGATCATGGCAACGCCACCTTTGATGGCCAGATCGAGATTGAAGGAGCTGGATCGCTGCCGTTCAGCCAGGGCGGGGACAGTGGTTCTCTAGTGGTAGACCAGAGCAATCAGGCGATTGGCCTTCTCTTCGCTGGGGGTGACACGGGCGGCCGCAACGGAAAAGGCTTGACCTATGCGAACCCCATCCAAACGGTATTGCAAGCACTGTCTGTCTCTTTGATCGTATAATTTGAAAATATGGGGTATTCTCTCGAAGACGCGCGTGCTGCAAAAGACAAAGCCAAGAAGCTTTTTACCGGTAATGTTGGTGTGGTTGGAATCGGAATCACGCGCCTCGATGACAGTTATGCGGTGAAGGTCAACCTGCGGGAAGCTCTGCCTGACCAACCGAATGTACCTACTGCAATCGACGGTGTCCCCCTGCACTTTGAAGTTGTTGGCGAGATTCGTAAGCAGCAGCCTTAAATCGTACGCACTCGAGACCTAATGTTTTTGTGGAGATTTTGCCACTCTGTTTTCCCCTCATTGGCCAATATAAGGAGTCGGCGACGAGCGTGGCGAGAGACCCGCCGAGATAGCGGAGTTGCCGTGTGTGGCCGTGTGCGCTTGGGCGGTGTGGCGCAAAACGTCCACGACGCGTCCAATAAACTGTCCAGCGGGTATCCAAGAGGGCGGTACGGCGCTATCCATGCCGCCTGGTTCCAATAACTTACAGCACTTCGTTACACTTTCACGGCGATAACACGGGTTCGAATCCCGTCGGGGACGCCAAGATTTTAAAGGATTTACATGCATCGGGCGTCGTCGGTACATGTAACTGTATGTAACGCTAGGCTGGCGCGACTGCTCCTGCCTTCCTTTTCGGAACAATCAGCTCTACCACCCGCGATTGAGCCTTGCGCTTGGTAGCGGTGACTGCTTGCGTGTAAATGTCCATCGTGACCTTGATGGACGAATGCCGCAGTAGTTCCTGCACTACCTTGGGATCTTCTCCGTTGGCGTGCAGGAGCGTCGAGTAGGTATGGCGGAAGGTGTGCCAGTTGAGGTTCTGGATGCCCAGTTTTTTCGCTGCCGGCTGGATGAAGTGCCGCATGATTGTCGATGGCCAATAGGGCTGCTTACCACGTTTCAACCCGGCTCGAGGTGAATCGCTGGCAAACACCCAGTCTTCAGGCTTCTTGTATGGCGTGATGTTGTACCACGCCAACAACTCTTCGATCATGAAGTCATCCAGAGGCACCGCTTTCTTGGACGCCTCCGTCTTGACATTCCCTGCCACCATCTCCACCACCGAGCGGATGACGTTCATCTGCTTCTTTGCGAAGTCGATGTCCGCCCAACGCAGACCGATCAATTCGCCGCGACGCAGACCGCTTCCGCAATCCAGCAACACCATGGTGCGTTCCCTTTGCTCTAAGGCAGCAAAGAGTTGCTGAAATTGCTCGCCTTCGAGAACGACAGGAATACCCTGCCGCTTCCCGCCCTGCCGGACATATTTCATCGGGTTGGCGTCTTCGACACGGGGCAGAAATTCGTACCGCATTCCGTGCCGAAAGATAGCGCTCATGAGGTTGCGGATTTTCACCTTCGTGCCGTTGGCAAGCGGCGTTCCGTTCTTGTTCTTCCGGTAGTCATGAACCATGCTGTCCAGCCACTCTTCGACCGCCACAGACTTGATCTCACCAGGGCGATAGTCTCCCCAGCGCGGAAGGATCCACTTGTCCAAGCAGCTCTGGTTCCGCCTCTTGGTCGAGTATGCCTTCTTGTCGTGGTTGTCCATCCGCATCTCTGTCGTGCGGTAGTGTCCAGC
>JAYTQD010000511.1:0-3180 GCA_043746935.1 Acidobacteriaceae bacterium
CTCCTAGCCGATTTCCCATTTTGGTCTTCAGGCTCCATTACGGAAGTAAGAGGCGCAGACCTTGGGGCATTGGTTCCAGGGCCTGATTTTGCTAGCGTGGGAGCTGCGGAGATTCGCGTTGCTCAAGCTAGAGTCCAGTCCGAAGCTTGCCTTGGTGGTGGATGACTCCATGCTCATCCGGCACACGGTTTGCCGTTTTCTCGAAGAGCGCGGATTTCAGGTGGAGGCTGCCACCAACGGCCTGGAAGCGCTGGAGATGCTGGCGACTCTCGAGCCGGACATCATCATCACCGATATTCAGATGCCGCGCATGTCCGGTGTGGAACTGATTTCCGCTCTGAAGAGCGATCCTCGTACGGCGCAGATTCCCATCGTTGCGCTTTCCAGTTTGCAGTGCGGAGCCAAAGGGCCGGCGGAAGATGCTCGGGCGGATTTTTCCATTCTGAAAGACATCGATATCGAGACGCAGCTGGAAGCCACGCTGGCGCGCGCGATGCGCTCGTAACCCATTCATATTAAATAAGTTATAGTTTGTTTTGATGCTGATTTGCGTTTGCGCCCAACCTGGATTTCATGCACTTCCGCGCCATCTAGCTAGCATAAGCTAGCTAGATGGTTGGTGGAAAGCTGGCCGTCCGTTTGGCAGCCCTGCAACGACGGTCTGGTCGCTTCCGGCTTAAGGGTGAAGAACTCGCAGCCCGAGATGTTTTTCAAAAAGATCGAAATCCCGATCACGATGTAGCAGAGAGTGTCCGCCGGAAAGACAAAACGTCGCGATCAGGCAGTCAATGGTTTTTCGAACCGTTTTGCCGTAGGCGCGGAGAAACCGATAATTCTGCGCGGCAGCGACCGCCAAGGCTTCTCCTCCTGAATCGAAAATTTCAAATTTCGAAAGTTCCCGGCGGACCTGCGCGAAGGTGGAGTCCCCGCGAATTCCTTGCAAGAGCTCGCACAGGATGAGGTCGGTCAACCCAAGACGCTGGTGATTCAGCTCGCGATCAAGCCAGACGGTCTGCGGGTTTGAGGTGCCACCTAAGTAGTCGATCCAAACGGTCGTGTCCACGATGGTCATGGGCGTGAGTTATTCCCGAACGCTCATTCCTTAACTCGGCCCAGACGGGATTCTTCTAAATTGCCCTCCCACTTTACCTTTCCCCGGAGCTTGCGGATGGATGTCTGTGCGTGGGTCTGGACGAGTAGCCGCAAACCAGCTTCGACGAGTGCTTTCTTGGTACGCGCTCCGCTGCTGCGCATGGCCTGCTTCACCAACTGGTCATCCATTTCAATATTCGTTCGCATGGGAGGGAGCCTCCAATGTGTAAGAATCTCACATTTATGTGTACCGCTGCAAGTTTGGCGAGAAGGGTGGGCCAGCCCGACTTTGATCACGCAACCACGGATACTTCGCCATATTCCTTGCGGGTGGGCCGTATGGTAATCTCCACGTCTTGCCCAAGGGCAGTGAGAAAGTCCATGAGCCGTTCGACGGAGAAAGAACCGGAGCGGTTGCGCATCAATGCAGAGACGTGGGGCTGCTTGATGCCAAGGATCTTTCCAGCTTCGGCTTGCGTGAGATCGCGTTTCTTGACGAGGCGGTAAATCTGTAGCGTCAGCTTGGCTTTCAAAAGCTCCTGCTCGGGATGGGGGAGGCCGAGGTCGGCAAAAACATTTCCGCTGCTTTTCTCCACTCTGCTTTTCTCTGGCCTGATCTTTTCTAGCCGGACAGGCTTTTTCGTTTTCGTAGTCATGTGAGTTCCGCCTTTCTAGTTCTGCTTTCCTCTGCGCTGCCGTTCGACCTCGGCTAAGCGCTGATGGAGAAGGTCCATGTCTTTCTTCGGTGTGGCGATGCCGCGTTTCGATTTCTTTTGGAAGGCGTGCAAGACGTAAATGGCTTCCGGATAGCGGATGGTATAAACAGCGCGCCACGTGTCACCGTCATGATTCGCGACAACCTCAAGTACCGACCCTCCACCGAAACCTCGCAGCGGCTTGGTCGATGGATCGATTTCACCTTCTTGGGCGGCATACAGAGCTTGACCGATGTCGCGTCGCACCTCGCGAGGGAAGCCGCGCACGTCCCGACGGCTGGAACCGACCCAGAATACTGGACGCCCCGCACTCGTCATTATACGTAAATACGTCTATTTGTATGTCTTGTCAAGGGGGAAGCTCGGGGCTCAGGTCTGGCGGGGAGGGGGGCAGCCCCTAAGGTTCCGGTGGTCTCGTAGCGGCCAGTTCTTGTGATAAAGAAAGAGAATGGCTAGGGTGCCGGTTGTTTCGGACGAGGTGATGATATTGTGCCGTCTGATTCATCCATCTAATCTACCGCGCTACGTGGAAGTAAGGCCGTGGCCCCATGCCCGGAGATTAGAGTGCTTTGTGAATGTGCGCGAAAAAGTGAGTTTAGAAGGAGGAAAAATTCAGTACGGTTGGGCACTGTGGCAACCAACAGGAGCTTTCTTAGCAGCCGAACATCACGCGGTGTACGAGCCGCAATCGGGACCGCCGTGGATCGATATTACCCCGCACAATTCGATCGCCGTAAACATATTGTTCTTGCCAGATGAAAAAGCAATCTACACGAGCATGCGGCGTGACAATGTGCGACTGCCACTTGTGGACGATGTACGCGTGCTCGAGTTCGACCGTCTTAAAGGCGAATACAAAGACATTTTGAATTTGGTTCGGGGGGCTGTGCCGGCGCAGCTTGAACCGCGCGTGCGTGAAATTGAACAACGTCTGAACTTACTGTGGACGGAGTTGATCGAAGCATACCCCCTGCCCAGTTTAGGTCGCCATGACCCATGCTTCTGTTGTAGCGGGAAGAAATACGAAGAGTGCCACGGACGGAACGTTCCCCATGAACCCAGTACCCGAGAAGAGTAGGCGCAGACGATGTGCCGCGGCTAGATAAAATCGAGCTATACTGACCTCGTGGTGAGCCATGACCGTCACTCTACATCTCAAGCCGGAAGTTGAAGCTGGACTCCTGGCGCAAGCCCATGCCAGCGGGATGTCTCTGGAAGAGTATCTGCTGTCCATGGTGGAGGGAGCGGTGCTTCCGAGGTCGCAGCAGACGTTGACGCCAGAGGAACGGGCAGCGGCGTTTGAAGGGTGGTCGGCCAACCATCGGCCTACGCCCAATCTATCGGATCATGCGGTTAGCCGGGAATCCATGTA
>JAYTQD010000512.1:0-1105 GCA_043746935.1 Acidobacteriaceae bacterium
TAAACCATCGACCATCCCTTAGATGCTTTTAACGGGGCTCAATCACTTCAACCCGAAGGCTTACGGCCTACCGCCTCTCTGTCTACGCTTAACTGCGCCGTTACCGGACAACAGCCCAAGACTCGATACCGGATGCGGCGGGTCACCGCTTCCCGGGCGGGACTTTCACCCGCAAGTACAACAGCGCCTCGTGGCGCACAAATAGCGAAGCACATCGTCTTACTTAGCCGGAACAGCGGCCAATTCCTAATTGTTTGCGAGGCAATCCGCAAACGAGCCTTTGAAGCTGACGCCCAACGCGCCGATGAGCGGCGCTGAAGCGCGCCGCGCGGAAGCGTCCGCTCCATTGGCTGGTTAGGCATCACGCTCTTCCAGCATTTCGATAACCCATTTGGTTACCTTTGCGCTCTGGGTTTGGAAACCAGGCGGGCGAATCGGCAGGCCCGCAAATGTTCCAGCTCCAAGCGGCCTATCATCCATAGATTGAACAATTTCAAATTTTGTTAGACCTGCCACGGAATGGAGTCCTTCTCCTGTCAACGCGTCATTGATGGTCGTCTTTAGGCTTTCAGTTAAGCCGTTGTAAATGAGGCTGCCAGCATTTTGAGCACGACTATCCACGACAACAATGGCGTAGGAAAGGACTTGCGCAAATCCAAGTTCGACTAGTAGATTCGTTTGTCGGTACAGCTCGTTAAGCGCAGCCAGTTTGTTTGGCTTTCCTGATTGAAACGTTGAAGAGGTCACCTTAATCCGTTTCACTTGAATCGCTGCTGCATGTTCTGGAATTTCGCGATTTACAGCCAAGAGATCAATATCTCCGCTTACACCAAGCTTCCGCAGATCCAATTCGGTGAGCACTTCGGGGTTTTCTGGAAGGCCGGGAATGGCTAAGAATCTCCATCGATAATCACGGTCCGCAAGGATCGCATTGACCAATGGGCCTTCTTCCAATTCAGCGAGGGAAGCGTATTCGAACTCAGACCCCACGGAGGTGCTCGTGATGCCTAACGCGCGGCTGAGGGGCGCCGGAGTGCGCAGCACGGAGGCGTCCCTTCCAGCCGCTGGTTAGGTGCCAGACTGGGCCTGCTTGAGTGCTGGTCTT
>JAYTQD010000513.1:0-8444 GCA_043746935.1 Acidobacteriaceae bacterium
AGCCGTTCCGACTGCGCATCCGTTCCCACACGCGGATCTAGATTCGTTGGACTGCTCTCAATGATCATGACGAGCATGTTCGGATCAGGGCGTGGAGAGCAGGAGACGCCGAGAATAACCAGCGCACCCAACAGGATGCCGGAAAGGACTCGCCTGAAGTACCGTCGGCAGCAGGTCTTACGCATAGGAGATTTTTCCCAAGACTGCTGGCTTTTTCGCGCCCGTTGCGGAAGGAACATTCGATGGCCGCCGATGCCAGGTCTCATACGCCAACACCGCAAATGCGGCGGCCTCTTTCGCCTCCGACGGTAATCCCAGTTCGTCCGATGCGCGCACCTGAAGCCCCAGCGGTTTGACAGCATTCGCTAGCATGGCCATCAGCGTAGCGTTCTTCAAACCACCGCCGGAGACCACCAGCTCCCGGTAGGAAGCGTTCTTTCACAACACAAAATGCTGAATCGCATCGGCGATGGATTGCGCTGTCAGCGCAGTCGCGGTTGCCAGGATGTCTTCCTGGTTTGTGCTCTTGTGCGCACGGCGGCAAGCCCCCACAAATCGCGCCGCAAATTCTCGACCAAACTCTTCCCGCCCTGCGGTTTTCGGCGGCTTGGCGCGGAAGAAAGGAGTAGACAGCATAGTCTTCAACACACTTTCCAGCACGGTTCCCATCGCAGCGCCTCGCCCGTTGCGGTCGTAAGGCTCGTGCAGGAATCGTCCCGCCAGAGCGTCGATCAACATGTTTCCCGGGCCAGTATCAAACGCCACGACATCTTTCTGTGACGTATTCGCTGGGATCGCCGTCAGGTTCGCAATCCCGCCAATATTTTGGACAATCCGTCCCTGCGTTTTATGCCGAAAGAGCATGAAATCAAGAAACGGAACAAGCGGAGCGCCTTTCCCTCCAGCCGCCATATCAGCTACGCGGAAATCTGAAACCACCGGCACGCCCAAGCGTTGCGCTAGCACTGCGCCCTCGCCCGTCTGCCAGGTTACCGTGAGCTTGCGCCCTAGATAGACATCCGGCGCCCCCTGGTGGTACAGCGTCTGACCGTGACACCCAACGAGCTCGGCCTGGACGCGGAGTTTCTTTTGAGCAGCGGCTACCGCTTCCGCGTAAAGCTCTCCGAGCAGGAAGTTTAATCGAGCCAGATCTGCAACTCGGGCCGACGTAGCATTCATCATTTTCAAAACGGCGAGACGCACAGTTTTCGGATAGGGATACTCCGCATGACCCAGCAGGCGAAACGATAACTTTGGAAAACCATTGGTCTTGCCAGAAGCCAACGAGATTCTTGCCAGGGCCACATTGATTCCGTCCGCCGAGGTTCCGCTCATCACGCCCGCCACAATCATCGGCGTTCCTCACGAGCCAGGGCCCCCAGTCGCACGCGTTCGCCGAATTCCCAGAATGCACGCGACAGCTTCTCCACTTTCGCGAGCGTAGGGCACGGCAGAGACGAGGCCGCAAGAATCTTTGCAAACTTCTTTTTATGCCGCGCCACTCTTGCCGCGGATTCCCGGACTTTCTCCTCAAATCGCCGGTCGCGCTCCGTCTCCCGCGTCACCGCTTCATAGGCGCGCAGTATCTGTTCTTCGCTGTGGCAAATTAGCAGGAGATCCGCGCCCGAGCGTAGCGCCTGCACAGCGGCCACTTCCATGGGCGCGGCTTTCTGAAGCGCTCCCATTTCCATGTCATCGGTTAAGACTAGACCTGAATACTTGAGCTTGCCGCGCAGAATCTCTGTCATCCACTTCTTCGACAGCGATGCGGGAATCTGCTCCCGCGTGACCGCCGCGTAAATCGCATGACACACCATCACAAAGGGCAAATCCCGCCGCAACGCGCGATACGGCTCCACATCCTCAGCCATTAACCGCCGCAACGACTTCTCAACCACCGGAAGGTCCTTATGCGTATCCAAAGTGACTTCACCCAGGCCAGGGAAGTGCTTCCCGCATCCCAGAAGGCGCGACTCCAGCAGCCCTCGCAAGAACGCCCGCGAATAAGTCGTAACTTCACGCGGCGACTTCGACACAACACGCGAACCCATCACAGGCAGCGACGGCGGCAAGGCTAAATCCAGCGTTGGCGCAAAATCCACATTGAAGCCGACAGCCCGGCAAATTGCGCCGATTAACTTTCCATGAAGATGAAACAGATTTTTATCAGCAGTTGCAAACACGTCAGCCGCCGATGGCGACGGTCCAAATACCTCGCGCAAGCGGTCAACGGTTCCGCCCTCCATATCGACGCACGTAAATAACGGCGTGGAAACGTAACGCTGACATTCGCGTAAAAGTTCCCAAGTCTGTCCGGCATCTACGATATTGCGCTGAAAAAGTATGACGCCCGCGGGCTGAACGCGCGTCAGTAGTGCTCGTAGGGAAGGCGACATTGCTGTCCCCGTGAAGCCAATTACGAAGTTGTCTCCTAAATTTCTGCGCACCCAACCCTCGGACTAATCAATCTGTGTCTTCAACTCCGCCAGCAAATTCATCGCCTCCAACGGCGTGAGCCGGTTTAAATCCACGTTACGCAATCGGTCCAAAACGTCATGCGAGATTGGCGTAAAAATCGTCAACTGCCGCGGCACGGGCGGCGCATCGCCTCCACCCAGTCTTTCCGTTGCTGTGCGTTCGGCATTTTCATGCTCAGCCAGAACTTCGCGGGCCCGGGAAATCACTTCTGTTGGCAGTCCCGCCAGCTTGGCAACTTCAATGCCATAACTCTGGTCGGCCGCACCCGGTTCAACTTTGCGGAGAAACACAACATCCCCGCCAGTTTCTTTGACGGCAACGTGGAAATTCTTCACCCCGGAAAGCGTCTCGGCCAGCTCGGTCAATTCGAAATAGTGCGTGGCGAACAAGGTTTTCGCCCGCGTCCGCCGATGCAGATACTCCACAGCGGCCCAGGCAATCGCTAGGCCGTCATAGGTGGAAGTCCCGCGCCCCACTTCGTCCAACAAAATCAACGACTGCGGTGAGGCCGTATGCAAAATCGCTGCCGTCTCCGTCATTTCCACCATGAACGTCGAACGTCCGCGGGCCAGATTGTCGCTTGCTCCAATACGGGTGAAAATACGGTCCACCAAGGTAAGCCGCATACTTTGCGCCGGCACAAACGAACCCATTTGCGCCAAAATCACCAGCAACGCTGTTTGCCGTAGATACGTACTCTTGCCGCCCATATTGGGGCCGGTCAACACCAGGATCGCGTGCGTGGCCCGATTCATGAACAAATCGTTGGGAACAAATCGATCCCCAATTGCCGAGTGGCCCTCAATCACCGGATGCCGCCCCTGCCGAACTTCCAAATCCCCTGAGTCATCAAACTGCGGTCGCACATAACCCCGCATCGCCGCCACGTGGGCGAACGACGACAAAACATCCGTCTCCGCCAAAGCTCGCGTCGTCTGCCGAATGCGTTTCGCTTCCGCCGCAATCGCCGTACGCAGTTCCTGAAACAACCGCCGTTCGATCTCCACGATGCGCTCTTGCGCGTCTAACACCTTCGACTCGTACTCTTTCAGCTCCGGGGTAGTAAAGCGCTCGGCATTCACCAGAGTTTGTTTGCGCTCGTAATCCGCAGGCACTAAATGCAGGTTCGCCTTCGAAACTTCCAGGTAGTAGCCAAAAATCGAATTAAACTTTACCTTCAGCGAGCCGATCCTCGTGCGTTCCCGCTCTCGCAGCTCGATTTGAGCAATATATTGCCGGCTGTTATGCCGCAAATCCCGCAGCTCATCGAGTTGCGCGTCCACGCCTTTGCGAATTACGTTCCCGTCCGCCAAGGTCAGGGGAGGTTCGTCCGCCAGCGTCTCTTCAATCCTGCGACGCAGATCGCTGAGTTCGTCAATCGCCCCATGCAGCGCCTGTATCCGCGCTGCCTTCAGCTTCGCCAACGCCGCGCGTACCATCGGCAATTTTCCCAAAGATGCCGCCATGCTCAGTAAATCCCGCGGATTCGCCGTTTCCAGGGTTACCCGACTCAAGAGCCGTTCCAAATCCACTACATCTTGTAGCGGCTGCCGTAGATCCTCCCGCGCCACCGTATCTTTTGTCCAGGCATCCACAGCATCCTGCCGCGCTTGAATTTCTCCGCCATCCAGCGCAGGCCGCAGCATCCATGCCCGCAGCAACCGCTTACCCATTGGAGTCGCCGTAGCATCCAGCGAACGGAAGAGTGTGACGCCCGCGTCTTCTCCGCTGAAAAGAGGTTCCACCAGCTCCAGATTCCGCACGGTCACCGCGTCCAGCACCAGGCAATCTTGACGCTCAAAAAATCCAATGCGGTCTACGTGGTCCAGCGTCCCCCGCTGTGTAGTCCGAACATAGTGCAAGATCGCCCCAGCGGCGGCGGACGCAGCGGGTCGGCCCGCCAAACCAAAGCCCTCCAGCGAAAGCACTCCGAAGTGGTTTTCCAGCAGAGGAACCGCGTGGTCCGGCGCGAAAATCCAGTCGTCCAGCGGAGTCTCTGCCCACCCCGCGTGCCCCCATTGCGTAGCGCCGGACGCCGCCGGATTCAGCAAAGATGTTCGCCCCGCCGACGCAAACAAGGGCATCGAACTCGCGAACAACACTTCTTTCGGCTTCAACTGCTGCATCTCTTCCATCACGCGCCGCGCCGCGTCCTCACCACGAAATTCAGTGGCCCGGAATTCCCCGGTCGAAAGCTCCAGCGCCGCGAACCCTACAGCTCCGCCTGATTCCGTCACCGCCCCCAGAAAGTTACTCTCCTCCGCCGGAGCCGCAATCTCCGCCGCCGTTCCCGGCGTAATCACCCGCGTCACTTCTCGACGGACTAAAGTCTTCGCCTGTCGCGGGTCTTCCATCTGCTCGCACAGCGCCACCTTGAAGCCCTTGCGAATCAGCTTGGCAATGTACCCCTCAGCGGCGTGGTAAGGAATGCCGCACATGGGAATCTTCGCGCCCTTTTCCTTATTGCGGGAGGTCAAGGTAATCTGTAGTTCGCGCGCGCCCACAATGGCGTCTTCAAAAAACATTTCGTAGAAGTCGCCAAGACGGAAGAAAACCAGAGCGTTGGGATGCTCTTTCTTGACGGCAGCGTACTGCCGCATCAGCGGCGTGGATTGTTCATTCATTGCGAGAAAAACAGTGACAGTGTTTGCGCGGATTATAACAGCCGCGCCGGTTGACTCTCAGGCCGCAAGATGCTTTCCTAGACAGTCATGGAATTACGCAAAGACCCTCTTACGCGCTCCTGGGTAATCACCGGCGACGATGTCCCCGCCATCGGCCCGCGTCCCGAACCTTTTTGCCGCTTCTGTGCCGATGCGCCGGCCACCACCCAGATCGTCTCCAGCCTCCCCGGACTCGACGGCACCCCATTTTCCGCCCGGGCCTTCGTCCACCCTCACCCTCTCTACCGTATTGAAGGCGAGCCCACGCGCCGTGGCGACGGTATCTACGACCGCATGTCGCCCACCGGAGCCCACGAAGTCCTGGTGGAAAACCCACGCCACGACGGCCATATTTGGAACGCCAAAGACGCGGAAATTGAACGCTTCTTAACTCTGGCGGCGCAACGTATGCAGGATTTGAAACGCGATCAGCGCTTCAAATACATCAGCATGTTCAAGAACCACGGTACCGGAGCCGCGCAGGAATTCGAGCACCCGCATTCACAGCTCACCGCCACCACGTTCGTGCCCCGGCGGGTGCTTTACGAACTTCGCGCTGGCCGCGACTACTTCGCCACCAAAGAGCGTTGCGTTTTTTGCGACATCCTCAGCCAGGAAATTCGCCAGAACCAGCGCATCGTCGAGGTCCGCGGCGATTTCGTTGCCCTCTGCCCCTACGCTCCTCGCGTGCCTTATGAAACCTGGATCATCCCGCGCGTCCACGATGCGGCATACGAACGCGCCGCGCTGGCTCGCAGCGCCGGACTGATGGACCTGGCTGCTCTTTTGCGACGCACCCTGCGCCGAATTCGTACCATTACCGAGCAGTTCCACCTTGTTCTGCACACCGCGCCGAACACTTTGCACAGCTCAGGCTCGCTGGGCTACTGGAAAACGCTCGACGACGACTACCACTGGCATATCGAAATCTTGCCGGTGATCAAAGCCACAGCAAAGTCCTACACGTTCAAAGAAGTCTATTTCTCCCCAGTAAGCTCGGAGACAGCATCCCAACAACTCCGCGACGCGAATACAGACTAGAATCCACGCCGGGCGGGGATTCTGCTGCCTTCGCCACCGTGCCGTAACTGGTACACGTACCAGTGATTTACGCGTAAAGCCTAACGTCGACGGGCTACCCGTCTATAATTTCAGCAGCCACCATGCCGGTCCTCTGGTTACGAGTCGCGGTACTTTTCTACGCCGTCGGATTGCTCTACGCGCTGCTCGCGGTGACGCGCGGCCACGAATTCCTGCGCAAAATCGCCCTGCCCGCCATGAGTCTGGGCATGGTCTTCCAGTTCGTCGCCCTTGCCGAAGAAGGCCTGCTGAGCCAGCAACTTCTGACTGCCTCGATCCACAACTCGGAATCGCTCCTGGCTCTGGTGATCATGGCCGTCTTCATGGTCGCCTACGCGTTCTACAGAACGCTCTCGCCCGGCATCGTCGCTTTTCCCATCGTGTTTCTGCTCACGTTCGTCGCCTCCAGCGGCCAGCAGCCGTTTCTCGGAACCTCGGAAGGCGTACGTCGGGGCTGGCTGGGTGCCCATATTGGGTTTATCTTCATCGGCTACGCGGCGCTGTTTCTCAGCTTTGGCGCCAGCATTCTCTACCTCCTTCAGGAAAGAAATCTCAAAGCCAAGAACGGCCTCGGCATCCTGACCAACCTGCCGTCGCTTGGCACCATCGACGAACTTGGCTACCGCTCGCTGCTGCTCGGCTTTCCGTTTATGACCTTGGGCCTCATCGCCGGGTCCGTCGTGGCCCAGGCGAGCGTTGGCCCTACTTATTTCAAGGACTCGAAAGTTCTGCTTTCCGTTCTGATGTGGGTCGTCTATCTCATTCTGGTGTACACGCGTTGGAACGCCGGTTGGCGGGGCCGCCGAGCAGCGTATCTTGCCGCTGCGGTGTTTGTGGTCGCAGTCGTCGCTTGGGTCGCCAACTATTTCAGCGCCGTCCACGGATTCGTACAGTCATGATGCTGCAGCTCATCGGGATCAACCACAAGACCGCGCCCGTCGAAGTCCGCGAACGGCTCGCGATCCCCGAAGCGCGCCTGCCCGAAGCGCATCAGCTCCTGGCGCGGCATCCCGGCATTCAGGAAGGCCTGATTATCTCTACGTGCAATCGCGTGGAATTGCTCACGTCCGCTCCCGGTGGCGCGGTGGATTTACGCGGCTTTTTGCACGATTATTTTCACGTCAACATCGTTGATTTCGAGCCGCACCTCTACGAATTCCGCGAGAAAGAAGCCATCCGTCACCTGTTTCGCGTGGCCTCCAGTCTCGACTCGATGGTGGTCGGCGAGCCGCAAATTCTCGGCCAGGTGAAAGATGCCTACACCATCGCGCGTGGCGTGGGTTCGGTGCAGAGCAATCTTGACCCATTAATTTCGCGTGCGTTTGCTGTCGCAAAAAAAGTCCGCACCGAGACCGCCGTAGGCAGCTCGTCTGTTTCCATCGCCTCAGTAGCCGTCGAACTCGCCAAGAAGATTTTCGGGTCTTTGCGCGGTAAAAGCGTTTACCTCATCGGCGCGGGCAAAATGATCGAACTCGCTGCCCGTCATCTCGTTTCACAGGGCGCGACCACCATTTTCGTCGCCAACCGCACCTACGACCGCGCCGTCGAAATCGCGCAAAAATTCAATGGCCAGGCCATGCGCTTCGACGACCTCTATAACACCGTCGACCGCGCCGACATCGTCATCAGCTCCACCGGTGCCCCGCATACCATCTTCCGGCGCGAGCACGGTGAAAAATTCCTAGCCCGCCGTAAGAACAAGCCTATGTTCTTCATCGATATCGCCGTCCCCCGCGATGTCGATCCCGCGCTCAACGACCTCGAAGGCATCTTCGTCTACGATATCGACGACCTCCAGCAAGCCGTCTCCGCGCACCTCGCCGACCGCGGTAAAGAGGCCGAACGTGCCGAGCGCATCGTCGACATCGAAGTCGACGCCTACCTGCAACGTCTGCGAACGCGCGATGTTGTTCCAATGATCGTCAGCCTTCAGGACCAATTCGAAACCATCCGCCAAGCCGAAATCGATCGCGTCCGCGGACGTCTGGGCAAACTCAGCCCAGAACAAGAACAAGCCCTCGACGCGCTCACCCATGGCATCGTCAAGAAAATCCTGCACATGCCCATCACCACCCTAAAAACCGCCGCCCGCGACCCGCAATCGACCACGGTGTCCGAACTTGTGCGCCGCATGTTCAAGCTCGACGACCCGAAGTCAGACGATATAGATCCAAAGCCGCCGTCTGGTTCCAATTCCGGCTCCGGAGACGCCAGCTAATGCCG
>JAYTQD010000514.1:0-20573 GCA_043746935.1 Acidobacteriaceae bacterium
CTGTGGCTGCGATGAGCAAACGGCCTAACGGGGACTGGCTGGTGGTGAAGCGGATGGCCACACCGATGGCGCCACGGCGGTATTTGTCGGGGGTCATACCGAGGTGCTGCTGGGCGCGTTCGTAGAGGCGGCTGCTGGAGCTGTAACCGGCTTCATAGAGGGCATGGGTCACGGTTTTTCCGGATTGCAGGTTTTGCTTGAGCTGGTTCATGCGGCAAGAGTCGGCGTATTGTTTCGGCGTGATCCCGAGCGCGGCTTTGAAAGTGCGTTGGAGATGGAAGGGGCTCATGCTGAAAGCGTCGCCCAGGGCTTGCAGGGAAATGGGGTCTTCGAGGTGGCGCTCAATATAACGGCAGATGGCACGGACGTTGGTGGTGCGAGCGTCGGCGGCGGCTTGGGGACGGCAGCGGAGGCAGGCACGGAAGCCGGCCTTTTCGGCTGCGGACGTCTGTTCGAAAAAAAGAACATTCTCCCGGAGGGGGCGGCGGGAGGCACACGTGGGACGGCAGTAGACGCCAGTGGTGGTTACGGCATAGACGAAGCATCCGTTTTGCGCAGCGTTGTGATCGAGGACGGCCTGCCATTTTTCGGATGGATTGAGGTTGGACATGTCCGTGGAAAGTATCGCATTGGTGGTGATGTGTGTGCTCATGGACGTAGGTTAGCGAGTCCGGGATGAGCGGGATATCTGGTTCTTGCGGGGGAATTTTTGAATTCCCCGCCTGAGTTGGTCTGCTGAATAGTTCTCTGCGCACGGGGGAGGATGCCCGCGCCTCCATCGAATCAAGTTTTAGTGGCTGTACTTGTTGGTGGCGGACGGAGCGGAGGAGATGCCGGCGCGGGTGCGAAGGGTATTGAGTAAGGCTTGCGCGGCGTTGAGGTAAGTCTTGTCGGGATCGGAGGTGTCGGCCCAAACGGCGTCGTAGATGATCTTGGCTGCTTCTTTCAAATCCATGTGCAGCGCGGCTTCCAGGCGGTCGGCGGTCTCCTGGGCCTGGTCGTAGCAGTCGCGGCAAATTTCAGCGGCGCTGGGATCGTTGCCGGGAGTTTGGGCGTGGGCCGATTCCCGGGCACAAGGGGCGGTATCGCCGGAATGAAGTTTGACGGGAGCCTGATAGAGCTGGGCTTTCAACTCGCGCAGAAAGCGATCACGCTCTTCGTCGAGAGCGGCGGCATCGGGAATGGTTTCAAAACTGCCAGGGACAACCGGTGGAAGACTTTGTGTGGGCGAGGTTTGCACACCGGCCGGCTGGACGACCGAGCGCGGGGATACACGATCCGGAGACTTGCAGACCGGGCAAGTCGGCAGAGCCGACTCGTAGTACATGCCGCACTTGGCGCAGGGGAGTCCGTAGGCCGAACGACGGGCTGGCTCTTCAGGCGCGGCTGCGGCGGGCATGCTGCTCATGCCCGGAGCTTTGCCAGGAACGGTTGAGGCTGGGGGCTGCGCAGGTTGCTGGCGAACTTGCATAACATTAACGGCTCACCGGGCGACGGGAAGAAGGCACCCGTTTGCGTATTTTAGCCGCAGTCGAGGGTTTTTAGGCTAGCACGGCGGTTCATGGCCTGAGGATCAATGGTGTAGCCGGGACTCTTGCCCGAAGCGGCGGAAGAATCCAAGCGCTTTCTCCCCGCGAACGCGCTAAACTGGAAAGGCAATCTTAATTTTGGTGGAGGTTCCTAATGTTTGAAGGCCTGTTTCAACCGATGCATTTGCTGGTGATTTTGGTTGTTGCTTTGATATTTTTTGGTCCTAAGAAGATCCCGGAGTTGGGCAAGGGACTGGGCGAAGGAATCAAGAATTTCAAAGAAGGCATGAAGGAGGGGTCGGCGACTCCGACAGCGGATACCAAGCCTGTAGCGAGCGGTAAGACCCCAGAAGCATAAGGTGGAGCTGGCGCAGACGCCCTGTCTGTGTCGCGGTGGTTAATTGCCTGCTGGGGCCGGATTTCCCACTTAGTCCCGGCGGGTGACGCCAAGTGGTCTATTTTCTGGCCATTTCGCGGTTATTTTGCTATTATTTCCCACTTTTGAAGCGCTAGCAGCACCTTGCAGCACCACTGGCTCGTCCGCACGACGCACCACCTCTAGTGTAAGTCGAAATCCGATCCTTTAAAGACCGTCCTAAACTCCCCTCCGCCCTGGACAACTTGTCCAAGCTACCTTCAATTTGAGTTAACCGATTTTTTATCAATCATTTGGACTGTCTGCCGAGGCTAGGACCCGGTTCGCGCGCTGACAACTTGTCCCCTCTCGCTTTCCGATGATTCCAGTAACCACCAATAAATCAATAGGTTACCGGTCCATTCGACTGGAGGAGGGCGTGCATCCAGGAAGGCACGGACCGCACTGCGGACCGAGAGAGAGGTTTATGAAACCCATCAGCACTGTGCGACCTAGGGGCCCCGCTGGAAGCCACGAACGACGTGGTTCAGGCACCGCTTCTAAGTGGCTTCTGCTCCTATTGAGTTCCCTCTGCATTCCCATTTCCGCCTCGGCGGCCGCGCCCCGGTCTACGGACCAGGACGAGCCCCAGGCCAAAGCCCGTTTGTCTTCCGAATTCCGGTCCAGCCGCTTCGATCAGGGTTCGAGCAAGATGGTAAAGGTCATAATCCAGTACAAGCAGCCCTTGTTCGGCTCGCAGGAAGCCCCTGGCGAGCGCGACATGAAGAATCATGGCGCGACCGTACATGCGCGGTTAGGCTCGATTCGCGCGGTTGCGATGCGCGTCCCGGCTTGGATGATTCCGCAGATTGCGAAGAACCCTAACGTTGCTTACATCACGCCGGATCGCGCGGTGCAGATGAGCAGCGGCGGCGACGAGGATCCGATGACGGCGACGGCCCGCGATGTGGCGGCTACGCAGTTCAATCTGGATGGCACGGGCGTGGGTGTGGCCGTGATCGATAGCGGCGTTTCCGATCACCCGGATCTGCACGATGCGAGTGGTGCGGGTGCTTCGCGGGTCGTCTACAGCGAAAGCTTTGTGGCGGGCGATGCGACAACGGGCGACAAATACGGACATGGAACGCACGTAGCGGGGAGCATCGCCGGAAACGGCGCCTCCTCGAAAGCGGGCACCGGCTATGCTATGAGCCATGCAGGCATGGCCGCTGGCGTCAACATCATCAACCTGCGCGTCCTCGACCAGAGCGGAGCGGGCACCGACAGCCAGGTGATTGCCGCGATTCAGCGCGCGATTGCTCTGAAAGCTACCTACAACATCCGTGTGATCAACCTTTCCCTGGGTCGCGGAGTTTGGGAAAGCTACCAACTCGATCCTCTTTGCCAGGCGGTGGAAGCCGCGTGGAATGCGGGCATCGTGGTGGTGGTGGCGGCCGGCAACAGCGGACGCGACAACAGCATGGGAACCTATGGCTATTCCACGATCGGGGCGCCAGGAAATGATCCATATGTGCTGACCGTGGGCGCTACCCGCACTCGCGGCACAGCGGATCGAAGCGACGACGTGATTGCCAGCTACAGCTCGAAGGGGCCGTCGCTGGTGGATCACATTGTCAAGCCGGATCTGGTTGCTCCGGGCAACCGCATTGGTTCCTTGCGCGTTACTGGCAGCACCCTGGATACGAAGTATCCGCAATATCGGGACTATGCTCTCAGCGGTGGAACACCCCAGTATTTCCGTCTGAGCGGAACCAGCATGGCGACTCCAGTCGTGAGCGGTGCCATTGCGCTCATGCTGGATCAGAATGCCGCGCTCACACCCGACCAGGTGAAAGCACGGCTGATGAAGACGGCCTGGAAGGGTTTTGGGCAATACTCCAGCGCCATCGACACCTACGGTTACTCTTACTCCAACCAGTACGACATATTCAACTACGGCGCTGGCTACCTGGATGTGGCGGCGGTGCTGAATAACACGGACGTAGCTACCGGGCTGGCGCTTTCGCCAACCGCGGTCCGCGACGCCATAACTGGCAATGTGTACCTAGCCAACACCACCACCGGCGTTTCCACGAATTCGGTGGTTTGGGGCAGCTCGGTGGTTTGGGGCAGCTCGGTGGTTTGGGGCAACAGCGTGGTCTGGGGCAATAGCGTAGTCTGGGGCAACAGCGTGGTCTGGGGCAACTGCAAAGACGGCGGCTTCAGCGTGGTCTGGGGCAACAGCGTTGTTTGGGGCAATTCGAGCATGGCGGCCCTGAGCAGCAACGAAGACGGCGAGAACTAAGAGAACCGGGAGACTAGAAGAGAAACCATATGACACGCTCATTACCCAATTCGGCGAAGATGTTCGTCGGTGCGGTAGCGGCAGTCAGCCTGGTCCCGGTCATCTCCGGAGGCCTGCGGTGGCAAGCGCATAACTTGCTTCCCATGCTGAGTCTGCTCGCTGCGACGGTCCTGACTTCGAAGTTGAAAGTGAAGTTGCCAGGCCTGACCAGCACCATGTCTGTGAATCTGCCGTTCCTGCTCGTAGCCATCGCGACGCTGAACCTGTTCGAAGCGTCGCTGGTAGCCGCGGCAGCCGGCCTAGCCCAGTGCCTGGGTGGCGCAAGCCGTCCAGAACCGGTGAAAGTGATTTTCAACGTTGCTAATCTGATCAACGCCGTAGCCGCCTCGTTCGTGGTGTTCCACCACGCGGGCGTCGAAGGCAAACTGAGCAGCGTAGCGATGTGGACGGTGGTAGCGGCGGTGATGTACTTCGTGGCGAACACAGTACCGGTCGCCGCGGTCATCGCTCTCTCCAGCGGCCAGAAAGCGTCGAAGGTTTGGTCCGACTTCTTCTTGTGGACCTTCCCTTACTACGCGATGGGAACCGGCGTTGCAGCCATCATTCTTTCGGTAAATGCAGCGGTCTGGATGTCCCTTCTACCGACAGCGGCGGTGGCTTACGGCGTGTACCGTTCGTACACGATGTTTGCCAATCGCATGGAAGCTACCGAGCCGCAGCGCTCCATGGCGGCGGGTGCAGGCCACTAAACCACAACGTTCGTCTTCACCAAAAAGCTCCGGCGCAAGCCGGGGCTTTTTGTTGTTAGTCTCCGAAGGGCGCGCATCCATCGAAACCGCTTGCCTCCTGCCTTGCATTTGTATAAATCGATTTGAATCATTATGATTAGAATTGATTGTACTGGAGCTTGCGATGCCAACCAAGGTTCTGACCGCGCACGTCCCGCTGCCGCTTGCGAAAAAAGTTGACCAACTCGCGGCCCGCCTGGAGCGATCACGCGGATGGATTGTGAAGCAAGCGTTAACTGCCTGGATCAATCAGGAAGAAGAACGCAGGCGTATGACGCTGGAAGCATTGACGGATGTCGATGCCGGAAACGTTGTTGACCACAAGGAGGCGCAAGCTTGGGCGGCAAACCTCGGTCTCGGCAAGCCAATACTCCGCCGCTCGAAGTAGCAAACCTGATTGGATTCAGCAGATGCAACTCAAGTGGACGAGCAAAGCCCTTTACGATATCGAGAGGCTCTACGAATTTCTGGAACCGGTGAATCCGCGCGCGGCGGCGTGTACCGTGCAGGCGCTGGTGTCCGCGCCCGCCCGTCTCCTGAGACATCCGCGAATCGGGGAACGGTTGGACGAGTTCGAGCCGCGGGAGGTTCGCCGCATTCTAGCCGGACACTACGAAATTCGCTACGAGATTCAAGGCTCAACACTCTACGTACTGCGGCTTTGGCATACCCGGGAAGACCGATAGCCAGGAAGCCCGACACTCACTTCGGAACTCCGCGGCGACCCTACGGCGCATCGCCCAAGCCCTGCAACTCTGGATCCGGTGGGCCTTCCATCTGATGTTCACGCTGCGCCCTCTGTTGCTCCAGCAGCTTGCGATACCGGAGAAATGCCGCCTGCGCCTGGGTATGGCGGCCAAGCTTCTCCAAAATCTTTCCCTTCAGCGATTGCACCTGGCTGCTTTGGGGCGCAAGCTTTTCCGCTGCTTCCGCCGAGAGCAGAGCGTCCGCATATTTTCCTTGCCGCTGCTGGACGCGCGCCAGCCCGAGGTGCGCGCTGAGGAAATTGGGGTCGTGCCGCAGCGCGTCGTGATAGCTGTGTTCCGAATCCGCATCGCTGCCTGCCTGAAAAAACAATAGGCCCAGCTGGTCGTAGCTAAAGGGAAGATCGGGTTCGAGGGCGATGTCTTTCAAGAACTCCGCCTTGGCGCGTTCGTAGTCTTGTTGCTTGAGGTAAGCAACACCCAGGTTGAAATGCACGAACGGCAACTTGGGATCCAGCTCCGCGGCGTGGGAAAGCTCGCCTACGGCTTCCACGTTTTCTTCGCGGTTCAGATGTGCTTTGCCCATGAATAGATGGAACTGCGCCGAGTCGTGGCCAATGGCGACGAGATGATCCAGAGCGCGCTTCTCCAACTCGGAAAGCTTCGCATGCTGCGCCGCCACGCCGAGCACATACAGGTAGGCGAGGTTCCCGGCTTGTTCCGGCCAGAGAAACTCTAAAGTGTGGGCCGCTTCCGTATACCGCCCAGTAAAAAAATAACAAAGTCCCAGCAAATATCGTGCCTGCCCGGATGTGACTTGGTCTTTGGCCTGGTCCTTCAACACCGACTCGAACGGCGCGATGGCCGCGTCGTAGCGGTTCTGCCGGTAGTACGCCAGTCCAAGATTCAAGCGTATCCCGGAGATCTTCGGCGCCAAGCGAGCCGCTTTCGACAGCAGCCGCACCGCCTCGTCCCAATGTTGTCTCCGCATGGCCACCACGCCCAGATTCCCCAACGCCGCGACCGAACCAGGCTCTGCCGCTAAAACTCGCCGAAAACTCTTCTCCGCTTTGTCCAAGTCGCCGGCGTGCAAGGCCTCGGTGCCCTCATGAAACACACCCTCCATGCGCCCCGGAGCTGTTTTTTTAGCAGTCGCAGAACCATGCGCCGCGGATGTCTGCGCCACCGTAATCTGCGACCATGCCAACCAGCAAAACAGGCAGACGAACGGCGCAAATAGAACATCTCGGATTGGGAAACGATGAGCCACGAATTCCTAGTCTCACGGACTCGCCCCGCCCAATGCAAGCCGCAACTCCACAAATACGTCAAATTCGCGCTATGATCGGAGGGCAACCGCAGCGGCTTCAGAGCTTCGGCGCACATTCTATGGTCACTATTCGCGACGTTGCCAAGGCCAGCGGCTTCTCCTCAAGCACGGTTTCCATCGTGTTAAATGACGCTCCCCTGGCCCGCTATATTCCGCCCACGACGAAGACGCGAATCCAACAAGCAGCGAAAAAACTGGGCTACCGGCCTAATTTGTTTGCGCGGTCCCTGCGCGGAAAACGCAATCGCGAAGTGGGCGTGATGGTGTTCGACATCACCGATCCTTATTGCACGCCCATCTTGCGTGGTATTCAGAACGCTCTGTACGAAGGATCGTATCTGCCCATTCTGACCGACGCGCAGAACGAGCGCAGCCGGTTTTTGCGTTACTTAGAAATGCTGCTCGACCGGCGCGTGGATGGCCTCATCATTCTGGCAAACTGGTTGTTTGTAGATATCAATCTCTTGGCTGACCTGGAACGCAACGGCGTGCCGACGGCCATGATTAGCCGCGAACTCAAGTCCGACTCCCTCAGTTCGGTCATTGTGGACAACGAGGCTGGCGGACGCATGGCGATGGAGCATCTCGTCTCGCTGGGACATAAGAAGATTGCAATTATTCGTGGCCCCAAGCTACTCGGGGACAGCGCGCCCCGCTGGCGCGGCATGAAGCGGGTAGCCCAAGCGGCGGGGATTGCGCTCGATGAAAAACTGATGGTCGATCTACCGGATTCGCGCAACCCGCTTTCCAGCTTCGAAGCCGGTCTGCACTTTACGGAAGAACTCTTGCGACAGCGAAAAGCTTTCACCGCGCTGATAGCATTTGACGATTTGACCGCCTTCGGAGCAATCCGCGCTCTGGAGAAGCAAGGTCTCCGCGTGCCCGCGGACTGTTCGGTGATTGGCTTCGACGACATTGATCAATCGGCGCTCTATAACCCAGCGCTGACCACGATCCGCCAGCCCATGCAAGGTATGGGCGCAGCCGCGGTAAGCGTTTTACTAGAGGCGATTACGGTGGCGCAAGACAATCGCCGCAGCACCGCGGTTCACCAGAAGATGATGCCGGAGTTGATTGTGCGCGATTCCACGCGGGCGGTTCGCTAAACCAATCCGAAAGTCCATACCAAAAACCATAGAAACAATCCTTCCAATATTCGTATTAAGAGCTTCATTAAAAGCTTTATTAAATGCTTTCAATAAAAGCGATATCACGGTATGATACCTAAGTTTTTGCGCCTCTCCTCGCGAGAGCGCGAGCTGCTGATAATCTCCCGTTGAGGTGGCGTTCATGCGTTTCGTTTTCGGATTTGCCCGAGGATGTGCCCGAGTTTCCCTGCTGCTCTGTCTTTCCGCGTCCTTGTGGGCGCAAACTTCTGGTTCGATTACGGGAACAGTGCGCGATAGCACGGGCGCCGTGATTCCCAATGCGCAAGTCACCGTGAGCGATACCACCAAGGGAGTCACGCGTACCTCCACCACCAACGGTCAAGGAGAATACCTCGCGGCCGGTCTCGGTCAAGGTTCCTACAACGTCATCGTAATCGCGGAAGGTTTTAAGAAGTACGAGGCCAAAGGTGTGGTGCTTGATGTGGCACAGAAGGCCCGCGTTGATGTCGCACTCGAAGTCGGAGCTATTGACGCCGAGATCGTCGTCGCAGGCACCTCCGTCGCGCAGGTGGAAACGCAGTCTTCCGACCTCACGGGGACCGTTTCGGGCAAGGAGATCAGCCAGCTCCAGTTGAATGGCCGCAACTTCACCCAACTCGTAACCCTCGTCCCCGGCGTTAGCAACCAAACGGGCCAGGATGAGGGCCAGGTCGGCATCGACGCGAACGTCAGCTACAGCATCAACGGTGGCCGCGTGGAATACAACAACTGGGAACTGGATGGCGGCGACAACATGGATAACGGCAGCAATTCGACGCTGAATGTGTATCCCAGCCTCGATGCGATCGCCGAATTTAAGGTGCTCACTTCCAACTATGGGGCTCAATACGGACGCAGCGGTTCGGGCACGGTGGAAGTGGAAACCAAATCGGGGACCAATAGCTTCCACGGCACGGTCTATGAGTTCGCGCGTAACGAGAAATTGAATGCCTTTAACTACTTTGACGATCCCGCCGCGCCGAAGCCGGGTTACAAGAAGAATGACTTCGGTTATTCCCTTGGCGGTCCAGTGTTTATTCCCGGCCATTACAACGCGAGCAAGCAAAAGACATTTTTCTTCTGGTCGCAGGAGTGGCGGCGGGACCGCGTAGCACGACTCTTCAATCAGGCCGTGCCCAGTTCTGCGGAGCGTAACGGGGATTTCAGCGGTCTTTGTTTGGCGTCGCCTTCGGACTGTCCTCACGACCCCGCCACGGGTCTGCGTTACCCCGGAGACCAGGTACCGTTTAACGCCAGCGATCCCAATGTTCAAGCCCTCCTACCGCTCATTCCGTTGCCGTCGCCTGGCAAGGACACACCGGGGACAGCCCGCTTTAACGGAACCGTGGGTACACCTGTGGACTGGCGCGAAGAACTGATTCGCGTGGACCACAACATCACGAATAACAACCGCGTGACTTTCCGCTACATCCACGATTCGTGGCAGAAGACTACGGACGTTCCGCTGTGGACGAACGCGGGCAGCTTCCCCACCAGTCGTACTGACTTCAAGGGGCCTGGCCTGGCGTTGCTAGCACGCCTAAGCTCCACAATGTCGCCGACGCTGCTCAATGAATTTGTTTTTAGCTACACCACCGATCACATTGTTTTGAACAACGTTGGCGTCTGGAAACGTCCGGCGAATACAACGTTCGGCGATCTGTTCGGAGGAAATGGCAGCGGGATTCTGCCGGGAATTAACATCACCGGTGGCGATGCCTACGACGGGGGGTTTGGGCAGGATGTGGGGTATATTCCGAACGGACCCTACAACTCGAATCCCACCTATACCTATCGTGACAACGTCAGCAAGATCGTGGGAAGACACAATCTCTCGTTCGGAGCGTACTTTGTCGCGGCCCAAAAGAACGAATTCGGCGGGGAACTCGGCGCCGGGTCGATTCCGGGCTATTTGACGTTCGATCCGACCAATTCGTTGTTTACCGGAAATGGATTTGCCGATTTGCTTCTCGGCAATATCACCAGCTTTGGCCAGCAGGACAAGCACGTTAAGTACTACAACCGCTACAAGATCCTGGAACCCTATTTCCAGGATGACTGGCACGTCTCCAGCCATCTCACTCTAAATTTGGGCATACGTCTCAGCCTGTTTGGGACATACCGTGACAAACAGCATTTTGCTTTTAACTTTGATCCGAATCGCTACATTAAGGGCCAAACTACTGTTGGTTCCGATGGCATCGTCCACTTTCTCACTGTCGACGACCAAACGCCAACAGTCACCGACTTGCCCAACGGTATCGTCCAATGCGGCGTTACTTCTGGAGTCCCTGTCGGTTGCATGAAGGGTCACCTGTTCAATCCCGCACCGCGTGTTGGCTTCGCCTATGATCCGTTCGGGGATGGCAAGTGGGCGATTCGAGGCGGATACGGGATCTTCTACGAGCACACCAATGGAAATGAAGGGAACACGGAGTCGCTCGAGAATTCGCCGCCATTGGCTACCACCGTCCAGCAGAACAATATCCTTGGATACACGAACATCGGAGTTGGGGCTGGCGGTATTGCGCCGCAGTTCCCGCTAAATGTGAACCAGGTTCCCACTAAAGCGGTTTGGCCTTACATGCAGCAATGGCACTTGGATGTTCAGCATGAGATCGTACGGAACACCATTGCCACGGTCTCGTACGTCGGCAGCAAGGGCACGCATCTGACCCGGCAGGGAAATGCCAATCAACTGCACCCAGTGGTCAATCCGAACCAGTACTACACGCCTGCTTCTGCCGGAGTAGCCGGGGAAGCCATAACCTCGGCGGAGTGCAACGCAAATCCCGACGCCTATGGGATACCTACGACAGCGGTTACGTCTGTCTCCGGGCACGCCATTCCGTATAGCATTGATCCCGCAACGGGAAAAGCTACGGGCCCTGCCGTGAACTTGGGCGTGGCCTGTGGCGCAAATGCTGATCCTTTCCGGACCTACCTGGGCTACGGCACCATCAATCACCTGGAAGACAAGGCGAGTTCCAGCTACCACGCTTTACAAATGGCGGTGCGCCGGGCCGTGGGAGGGTTGGAACTCAACTTCGCCTACACATACAGTCATTCCATCGACGATTCGTCGGATCGTGGCGATGGAGGCTTCGTGGACGTATTCAATCCGCGCCAGAACCGCGCCAGTTCCAACTTTGATCAGCGCCACATCCTGAACTTCGGGTACGTTTGGGATCTGCCGTTTTTCAAGGGAAAGGGATTGCGCAACACGCTACTGGGAGGATGGCAGTATTCGGGCATTATGGACATTAACACAGGAACTCCCTTCGGAGTCGTCGTTGACGCCGACAACGCTGGTGTGTCCAACGGGGTGGGCACAAGTGCCCGTGCCGACCGAATCAGCAATCCGCGCGCGGGTATCGTACAGCCACCCCCGAGCACGGATTTTGGCCCGACGTTCTATAACGCCGCAGCGTTTGCCGCTCCGCAGGGCTTAACTTTCGGCAATTCCGGACGCAACTCGCTGCGGAACCCGCGACAGACGAGCTTCGACATGGCTTTGTTCAAGCGGTTCGCCTTTGGAGAAGCCCGAGCATTCGAATTCCGCGCGGAGGCTTTCAACGTCTTCAACCACACCGAGTGGAACGGAATTGCGTCGAATACGCTGGATAGCACCGGCTTCCTGGCTACCAACGGGACGCACCTGCCGCGCATCTTGCAGTTTGGAGCCAAGCTGATCTTCTAGGCTCTCAAGTAGGCCTCAAGCGAGATGCTACCGCGCCCATCCCCAGGCGAGAAGGCGAGGGATGGGCTTTGCTTTGCTCCACCCCGCAGTTCCGGCAAATGTCTGCAAGTCTCTGCACACCGGCCCGTTCTACCCTAGGCACCTCCGCCCGCAAGTCGTTCATCCTAAAGCCTGGGTCTTGTGGAAACCGACGTGCCAAGAGACAATGGTCCACGACAGGAGCTGGCTTATGTCCCTTTTCGTAACCACCCAGGTAACCTCGGCAACACGCAGAAAACAGAGGGGCTTTTCCCTCATTGAGCTCTTGATCGTCGTCGCCATCATCGTGATCTTGATCACGATGGCGCTGCCCAAGCTCACCACCGCGAAGATGGGCGCCAACGAAACAGCAGCCGTCGCAGCGCTGCGCCAGATCAGTCAGGCACAAACCCAGTATTCGACCACCTACACCACCAAAGGTTTTGCGGGTAGCCTCGAGGCTCTGGGCACAGGCGGCCTCTCCAATGGGACGATCTGCACGCCTGCTCCGGAACATGCCTGCCTGGTGGATTCCTCACTCTCCGCCGGAACCAAAAGCGGATACCGCTTTGTCGTGCTGGGTGGAACTCCCGTCAACGGCGTGAACATGACGTTCTCCGCGGGCGCTGCGCCGCTAGCCTACAACAGCACCGGCGCGCGCTTGTTCTGCGTCACTTCAGAAGATACGCAGATCCGGGCGGATGCCAATATCGGCGCGAGCACAACGCCGCCGTCGCCAACCGTATGCGTCAGCGGGCAGTTTTCGCCTATGTAGAGAAAATGCTGGGTGGTTCCAGACGTACGGTGGATCAGTTCTAGTGTTCCGTTCTAGACAGTGGCGTTGCCGGTGATCGCCATGCCGAGATCCCAGCCTTCGGCTTGGGCTTTCTGTAGCAACCACTGGCCGAGATCACGCCGAGCTGTGGCACCCAGGCTTAGGAAGGCCAATCCGGCGCGTTTACGCTCAACCCAAACAACTTGGGCGCTGGTATCGATCACCGTAGCGCCGTTGAGGCCAAACCGCAGGTGAGCGATGGTGCCCTTCTTTAGAGTCGCCGAGCTGGATAAGGCTACTCCGCCAATGCTGACGTTGTTGATTTCACAAGCCAGGCTGGGGCCCGATTCCAACTGCAAATCTGCCGGAATATTGACGGCAACGCGGAAGTAGCGTTGCTGATCGGAATTGATTCGTCCCAGGGAAGAACCATCTGCGGCCTCTTCCCTTTCGTATTGCTGAAGTTTGCGGGTCAGGGTGCGGCGGGAAATGCCAAGGCAACGGGCGGTGTCGTCGCGGTCGCCGCTGCACTTGGCCAACGTCTCGAAGATGGCTTGCCGCTCCATATCCTCAAGATTGCCCTGAAAAGCTTGCGGTGCCGCAGCAGCAGACTGCGGGCCAAGCCACGCAACCAGGTCGGCGGGGCGGACTTCGGTGCGATGTGAATCCATATGCATCACGGCTTTTAAGAGCACATTGCGCAAATCGCGGACATTGCCCTTCCAGGGAGAGCGCCGCAGGAGTTCGATGGCTTCGGGCGTGAAATGCGCGCCGGGGAGGCTCTGCTGCAACAGAAACTCGGCCAGGGCTTCGATGTCATCAGGGCGCTCGCGCAGGGGCGGGACGCGCAATTGGAATTGATTAAGGCGGTGATAGAGATCGCTGCGGAAGCGTCCATCCTGCACGGCTTGCTCAAGATTTAAGTTCGTAGCCGCCACGATGCGGACATCGACACTGACTTTGCGGCTGCCGCCAAGGCGATAGTAGGGCACGCCGTCGAGCACGCGCAGCAGCTTGACCTGTACCTTGGCATCCAGCTCACCAATTTCGTCGAGAAAGAGCGTACCGTGATTGGCCATTTCGAAGAGGCCAGGTTTCTGACTATCGGCACTGCTGAAGGCGCCTTTTTCGTGGCCGAAGAGTTCGCTTTCGGCGAGATTATCGGGCAGCGCGGCGCAGTTGACATCCACAAAGGGGCGATGGCAACGCAGGGAATATTGGTGGATGGCGCGAGCGATGAGTTCCTTACCCGCTCCCGTTTCACCGGTAACGAGAACAGCCGCGTTGTGACGCGCGACGCGCTCAACCATGCCCAGGAGCTTGCGCATGGCCTCGGAGCGCACAACGGCGACCAGGTCTCCGATCTGAACCCGATCCTGAGCCGCGGGCTGTGGTTTTTCGGACTGCGGTGTCTCCAGCTTCGGGCTGACACCGAGAGCTTCGCCTGCCATAGAGCTACACTCTTCCCCCGGCCTTTCATATCATCCTTGGCTACAAGGGACAAAGTTACCTTCGTGTGACTCTTGAAAACAAAGGGGTTCGTAACTTGGGAATGGAGGCGCGGGCGTCCTCGCCCGTGCGGGTTCGCGGGGCGGGTTACGCACGCACAGGCGACGCTCGAACCTGCGTGGGAGTGGCGTTTCGGATTTGTTCGCGGGACGTAGGCAGCCGGCGGCCATACGAGGCCAAAACCTCACGGGCGAGGACGCCCGCGCCTCCACTGAAGAGCTGCGCTCGCGACCCCATCTACGAAATTTGTTCTAGCTGCCCCAAACGGCGACGCTGTTTTGATTTTTCACGTACATGTCTCCTTGCACTCTATTCAATTGCACACGGGGGGCCAGAACGGAGAGGCAACAACTCCTTTCGATTCAACAACGCTATTGGCCCGCGGATAACTTGACGTGCCAACTTGTCTTGATGTAACCAGATTTTCTAGAAAGCTAAACTGCGGAAGTCCCGCGAAATCAACGCATTGCACGCCCGCGACACGATTGCGGACAACTTGACCAGCTATACACAGTACTCTCGTTACCTTGGTACTCTGCCCATTCGGTGACGGCTAGGCTACGCTTAGGGTCGAACTGTGTGTGTTCCACAGTCGGAGGCCTTTTGGAGCGACGCGCACAACCTTGGACCGCGCTGCCCTGGCGCGCCCAACTCTTCATCGGATGGGTTGGTGTCGGCGGACTGCTACTGCTGAGCTACGGAGCTCTCCACTGGGTGAGCCATGATCCGGCGCAATTCGTTTCCTATCTTGCCATTGCGGTGATTGCGTCGCGGCTGAAAGTGAAACTGCCGGGCATCGCCGGAACCATGTCGGTGAACTTTCTGTTCATTCTGCTGGGTGTGGTGGAGCTGGGTTTCGGGGAGACGCTCGCGATTGCCTGCGCAGCGACCCTGGCACAGTGCCTGTCGGCGGCACGGCCGCGCCTGTTCCAGGTCACCTTTAACATTTGCTCGGTCACGATTGCGACCGCGATTGCGTACGGTGCCTACCACTGGACTCTGCGCGGAATGCCGCAGGCGGGGATTTCCGTTCCTCTGCTAGCTGCCGCTTCCGTGTTCTTTTTTGCAAACACGTTTCCGGTGGCGCTGGTCATCTCGCTGACCGAAGAGAAGGCCATTCAAAGTCTCTGGTCTGACTTCTATTTCTGGGCGTTCCCTTACTACCTGGTAGATGCGGGAATCGCCTCGCTGGTGGGTTGGCTGAATCGCAGGGTACCGTGGGAGACTTCCCTGCTGGTGCTGCCGGCGGTTTACGTTGTGTACCGGTCGTATCGTTTGTATCTCTCCAAACTGGCCGACGAAAAACGGCACGTGGAGGAAGTGGCCGGCCTGCACATGCGGACGATTGAGGCGTTGGCCCTTGCGATTGAAGCCAAGGACCACACCACGCACGCCCACTTGCAACGGGTGCGGATTTATGCGGTGGAATTGGCAAAAAAACTGAGCTTGCCGCAAGAGGAAATCGAGGCCATCCAAGCGGCGGCGCTTTTGCATGACATCGGTAAACTGGCCGTGCCGGAACACATTATTTCCAAACCTGGAAAGTTAAGTCCTGAGGAATTCGAGAAAGTTAAGATTCATCCACTGGTGGGCGCGGAGATTCTGGAACGCGTAAATTTTCCCTATCCCGTGGTTCCCATTGTTCGGGCTCATCACGAAAAGTGGGACGGGAGTGGTTATCCGATGGGGTTGAAAGGCGAAGAGATTCCGATTGGAGCACGCATTCTTTCGGCGGTGGATTTTCTGGATGCTATGGCTTCCGACCGGCAATACCGCAAAGCCCTTTCGATGGAGGACGTGATCCTCCGCGTGCAAGAGGAATCTGGAAAGTCGTTCGATCCACACATCGTAGAGGTATTGTGCTCAAGCTGCGCGGAGCTCGAGGCACGGGTGCTGGCGCAAGCGCCAGCCACGGAATACAGCGGACTCTCTGTAAATGTGAAAGTTGAGCGAGGGCTGAAGCCAGCGGCGGGTTTCGAATCCACTTCTGTCAAAGAGGTGGCGCCACACCACGAAGGGGGATTTCTCTCGTCGATTGCCGCGGCACGTCAAGAAGCGCAGACGTTATTTGAGCTGAGCCACGAACTAGGCGCATCGCTGAGCCTGGACGAGACGCTCTCGGTGCTGGCAGTGAAATTGAAACGGCTGGTGCCCTACGATTCCATCGCCGTTTATGTTTGCGAGGAAGAGCATCTGATTCCGCGCTACGTGAGTGGCGACAATTTTCGACTTTTTTCTTCGCTGCGGATTCCGTTGGGCGAAGGGGTTTCCGGCTGGGTGGCGCAAAAAGGAAAACCAATCGTCAACGGGAACCCCTCGGTAGAGCCTGGATATCTGGACGATCCGACGAAATTCAGCACATTGCGCTCGGCGCTGTCAGTGCCTTTGGAAGGACTGACCGGCGTGATCGGCGCGCTCACACTGTACCGCGCGGAGCCGGACGCATTCGATACCGACAACTTGCGGATTCTGCTGGCCATCAGCTCGAAGACGGCTCTTTCGCTGGAAAATGCGATGAAGTATCAGCAGGCGGAAAGCTCGGCGACCACCGACTACCTGACTGGGCTGCCGAACGCGCGATCTCTATTCCTTCATTTGGATCATGAACTGGCGCGCTGCAAACGCAGCGACAGTACGGTAACCGTCATGGTCACCGACTTGGACGGGTTCAAGCAAGTCAACGACCGCTTCGGGCACCTTGAGGGCAACCGGGTACTGCGGCTCTTCGCAGACCGCTTGAAGGATGTGTGCCGCGAATACGACTATGTGGCACGCATGAGCGGTGACGAATTTGTGCTGGTGCTTCCAGGGCTCTCTCCCGATGCCAGTGTCACACGCATCGGGCAGTTGATGGATTTGGCGAAAGCCGTGGGTCGCGAAGTTACAGGCGAAGACATTCTTTCCTTGAGTGTGGGGCAGAGCTCCTACCCGGGGGACGGTCTGGACGCCGAACAACTGCTGGCGGAAGCTGACCGCCGCATGTACGTCGTGAAACAGGGTCATCAGCAGCAGGCGGGACTGGCTCAGGCAGCGGGTTCCGCTTCCGCATAGCCATAGCCGACGGTATCCAATGGAAGAGACGCAGCGTATGCGGCACATCTTGATCTTGATTGCGAAACACGTCGCAAGAATTCTGGCGATCACCCTCGCTGGAGGATTTCTGGCTCTGGCGCTGACCCGCCTTGCGCCGGGTGTGGACGAGCGCGAAATTGATACACGGCTGAGCGATGAGAGTCGGGCCGCGATCCGGCAATCGCATGAGGCGGAACGGAATGTTTTTCATTTCTATTGGTATTGGCTGCGGGGATTGGCGCGCGGCGATCTAGGTGTATCCCAAGCGCTCAATCGCCCGGTTCGCGAGTTGCTTTCCGAGAGACTTCCCGTGACGGCGAAATTGCTGGGTTGGGGATTGTTGACCGGTTGGGGCTTGGGACTTGGCCTGGCTGTGCCTTTGGCATTCCTTCGCGGGCGTATCTACGACTTGGGGGCGAGCGCGATTGCAGCACTGTTCTTGTGTTTACCGGCTGCGGTGCTGGCTTTGCTATTTGTATTGATCAAGGCTCCAGCGGCGCTGGCTTTGGGACTCCTCGTCTTCCCGAAAGTATTTCGTTACGCGCGCACGCTGTTACAACAGAGCGCAACGCTGCCGCACGTGTTGACGGCGCGGGCCAAAGGTTTGGGCAACATTCGCGTGTTGCTGTGGCACTATCTGCCGCCAGCCGCGTCGCAGTGGCTGGCGCTGCTGGCCATTTCGGTAACCCTGGCGCTGAGCGCGGCGGTGCCGGTGGAAGTAGTCTGTGATCTTCCCGGCATTGGACAACTGGCATGGAAGGCGGCGCTGGCGCGGGATCTGTATCTGCTAGTTTGCTTGACTGGCATTGTGACGTTGACTACGGTGGCGGCGAAATCGGCTTCGGACGTGCTGGGTGAAGTACTGGGCGGAGCGTTCGTCAGAACCCTGAGGCCACTAGCATGATCTGGCTTCGGAACATTTCCATCGGCATCTTGTTGACAGTGTTTCTCGCGAGCTTGCTGGCCGGAACACTGGCTCCGGCGCCGTATGCTAAGCAGTTTCGCGAAGAACCCGATGCTGCGCCTTCCCGGCAGCACTGGCTAGGTACGGATGATTTAGGGCGCGACCGCTTTTCGCGCGTTCTCTATGGGACGCGGATCTCTCTTTTGCTGGCGCCAGCAGCGGCGCTATTGGCTGCTCTACTTGCGGGGCTGCTCGGAGGCGTAGCGGGCTACATGGGCGGATGGACGGAGCGCGCGCTGATGGCGACGGCGGATCTTGTGCTTTCCCTACCCTGGCTATTTCTGTTGTTGGCCGTCAGGGCGCTACTGCCTTTAAATGTTGCGCCGCTTCAATCTGTGATGATCACGTTTTTGATTCTCGGATGCTTAGGTTGGGCGGCCGGGGCGCGCGTGGTCTGCGCCGGAGCACGATCACTACGCAACTCGGAGTTTGCGCTGCAGGCCCGAGCACTAGGGTGTACTGAGACACGGCTTCTTCTGCGGCATCTGGCGCCAAATCTACGGCCTCTTCTCCTCACGCAGTTTTGGATTTCGGTGCCGGTCTTCATTCTGGCCGAGGCGAACCTCGGAATTCTAGGACTCGGCGTATCCGAACCTCTGCCTTCCTGGGGAAGCTTGCTGCGGGAACTCGAGGGATTAACGGCCCTCTCCGGCAAGCCCTGGGTCTTGGTGCCGCTGCTTCTGCTGATTGTAGCCGTCACTTCTTTTCAAGTTCTGCTTATGGATCAGGAGATACCTTCATGATATCGCATTCGCGAGCAGTAGCATTCTTTGCGTCCTTGCTATTGACCGTTGCCGCGGCGGCGCAGGGCGGCGGGCAACTACGTTTTTGTCTGCACAGCGACCCTAAGACGTTCGACCCCGTGCTGGTCGAGGACGACGCTTCCGAACGCGTGCGCTACATGACGGGTGGGTTCCTGATTCGTGTCAACCGTCTTACGCAAGAGTTGCAGCCGGAGTTGGCCTCGTCGTGGAAGCTTTCCAAAGATGGACGAACAATTTCATTTCAGTTACGCGAGGGATTGCATTTCTCAGATGGAACACCGTTCACGGCGGAAGACGTAGCCTATACGATGCAACGGATGATGGATCCGAGCCTGCATTCCCCCACAGGAGACGCCTTCCGCTCCGGCGAGGGCAAGCTGCAGACGCAAATGACCGGCCCGAACAAGATCTCGGTGACCTTTCCGGCCCCGGTAGCAAGCCTGGACCGCAAGTTTGATCAGGTAGCAATTCTCTCCGCGAAATCGCCCAAGAAAGAGATGGCGGTGCTGGGTCCGTTCTACGTCGCCGACTATAAAGCCGGTGCGTACTTACAACTGAATCGCAACCCAAACTATTGGAAGCACGACGAGCAAGGCCGGCCACTGCCGTATCTGGATTCCATCCGCTTGGATATTCAGCAAAATCGAGACGCGGAAATGCTCCGGTTTTCGCGCGGGGAAATCGACTTGATCGACACCGTGGACGCGGAATACTTTAACCGCGCGCAGACCGATCAAGTAGGCAGCGCGCATGATGCCGGCGTCTCGCTCGATCCCGAGCAACTCTGGTTCAACCAAGCGGCGAAGTCGCCCATCCCCGCGTACAAGCGCGCTTGGTTCCGTTCGACAAATTTCCGCGTCGCCATATGGGAAGCCGTCAATCGCGACGATATGGCCCGTCTGGTGTATCGCGGCCGGGCGCAGGCCGCGGTAGGGATGCTCTCTCCGGCGGATAAATTTTGGTTCAACACTTCGCTACCCACCCGCCCCTATGACCCTCAAGGCTCGCTGAAACTGCTATCCCAAGATGGTTTCCGGTTACAGAACGGTCAACTACTGGACCGGGAAGGCCACAGCGTCGAATTCTCCGTCATCACCGGCGCAGGCAATAAAACACGCGAACGCATGGCCACCATGATGCAAGAAGATTTGAGCAAGATTGGCATCAAGCTCAACGTGGTTACACTCGACTTCCCTTCGCTCATCGAGCGCATCACTCGCACGTTGGACTACGAAGCTTGTCTGCTGGGCCTGACCAACATGACTCTGGGCCCGGACGCGCAGATGAACGTCTGGCTCAGCTCCGCGGAAAACCACCAGTGGAACCCAGGCCAAAAGCAGCCGGAAACCGCGTGGGAAGCGGAGATTGACCGTTTGATGCGGACGCAGGCGTCGAGCCTGAATCCGAAAAAGCGCAAAAACGCATTCGACCGCGTGCAGCAGATTGCATGGGAGCAGGCGCCGTTCATCTATCTGGTGAACCGGCACGCGCTCTCGGCTGTTTCACCAAAACTCCACAACGTCCAGCCTGCCGTTTTACAACCGTACGTATATTGGAACATTGAACGTATCTCGCGCAACACTGAATCCGCAAGCAAATAAGACGATGGAAA
>JAYTQD010000515.1:0-1099 GCA_043746935.1 Acidobacteriaceae bacterium
GGATTGGACGGGCGCGGTTGTGGGAAAGTTTTATCGACCGATCAAGAAGCCGGTGACCGTGCGCCTCGACGCCGATGTCATCGCCTGGCTGAAGAAGCAAGGCAAGGGCTACCAAACTCGCATCAACGCGCTGCTGCGCGCCGCCATGCTGAGCCAGGGAGCGAAGAAGCGGGCGTGAGGGAACCGGACTTGGCCAAATTCCAGGTGACAGTTGCCGGGATATGAACTTAGACTGAGTCTAGCGGGGAAGTTTGCTCTATGACCTACAAAGCCAAAGATCTCTCCCAAGACCAAAAGCTGGCTATCGAAAGCCTTCTCGGGCGAGCCATTGCCGAGAACGAAGAAATCACGATTCTCGCGGCGTCGCCATCCGGCGCTCCCGCATGGCTGCAAGAATCCTGGCGGACAGCGAAGCAGCAAGGCGTAGACCAGCTCACGATGGAAGAGATCGATGCAGAAATCGCCGCCGCGCGGAATGCTCGCCGTGACCAGGAACGGCCCTCGGAGCAATGATCCGGGTCGTCGTCGACACGAACATTTTCATTTCCGCGTTGTTGCAACCGCAGGGGACTACCAAGGTGCCGAACTTTTCGTTCTTGATCTCCCCGACCCATTCCTCACAAGGGGTGCCCCGTCCTTGTCGCGTTCTTCAGCGACAGGGCGGGATGCGACACTGCCAGCCCAACCGTGATTTGTTCCATGATGTCGATATTTCGACTCCCGCCCTTCGCAAAATGCGCGAAGGACGGGGCACCCTTTGTCTAGGTGGGGATGGTAAAGATCAAAAGCCTCGGCCACCCGCCAAGGTTGCCGACGCAGAACAAGACTACACCTTGTTCCACAACTCCGCACGCGGGTCTTCGGGGTTCAATTCTGCGAGTTCGCGGAGGATTTCTTTGCTGCGTTCGTCGCGGGGCATGGGGACGGTGATTTGGATTTCTACGATCTCGTCGCCGCGCACGCCTTCTCTCGAGGCTGACGGCGCGCCTTTTTCACGCAGACGGAGTTTTTGGCCGGACGGCGTGCCAGGGGGAATCTTGAGCAGGGCGCGGCCATCGATGGTGGGGACTTCGATCTTTGCGCCAAGAGCGGCTTCGGT
>JAYTQD010000516.1:0-3161 GCA_043746935.1 Acidobacteriaceae bacterium
TCGAGCTTGCCATCGTTGTCGCAGTCGATGAAGCCCACACCGCCGCTCATCGATTCCACAATGTATTTTTTGTCGACAGAAGAAATATGCGAGACCGTAAGTCCAGCCGCGCGCGCCACGTCTTCAAAATGAGGGGCTGGGAAACGAGGAAGCGGAGTATCTGAAACCGGAAGGTTAACAGGGTAAAAAGTGTTATCAAATTTGACAATACTTGGAGGGCGCGTTTGGGCGCTGAGACTGGCAACGAACCAGCAAAAAATAATTAAAGAAGGTCTGCGCATCGAGGCCTGACACTCTCGATTATATCGGCGCCAACCTCAGGACCGCGAGGCTCCAGCCGCCATTTCTTTCCTTTCGGCGTCCGCTTGCTTGGCTTCCCGGCTCGCTTCGAGCGTCAGATCCTGCATCCCAAAGCCCACGCCGATTTTCTTGAGGAAATCATTCGGCGGCGTGCCGCCGGCAAACACCCAAACATAGTCGTTGGGGATCTCCTGCACGGTGCCGCCAACATCGATCACGACAGAGCCTTCTTTCACTTCCGTCGGCATCGAGCTAAACAGCACCGTCAATTTCCCTTTGCTAATGCAGTCTGCGATTCGCGTGGCGTTCCGCTCTTTGATGCGGCCGAAGCGCTCTTGCCGGTAGGAGAGCGTGACCTTGTTGCCCACCTGGTTGGCCAGCCCCATGGCCGCTTCAACCGCGCTATCGCCTCCACCGACGATCAGAATCTGCTTGTTGACATAGTGATCCGCCTCAATCAAGCGATACATTACCTTCGGCAGTTCCTCACCCTTTACACCCATCTTTCGCGGAGTGCCCGTCCGCCCCAGCGCAAGAATCACGGCGCGAGCGCGATACTGGCTACTGCTCGTCACAACCGTGAATACGCCTTGCGCGTCTTTCTTAACGTCGGTCACGCTTTCGCCGGCGCGCACGTTAAAGTCCACCCGATTTAGAATCGTATCCCAAAATGCCAGCAGGTTCTCTTTGGAAAGCTCCGTTTTCTTGAACTTTCCGTACATGGGAAATTGCACTGGACTCGTCATCACCAGTTTCTGCCGCGGATACTTTGCCACCGTCCCGCCGACCTCATCTCGCTCGACCGTGATGTACTTTAGCTTCAGTTCAATGGCGCGCAACGAAGCGCTAATCCCAGCAGGCCCAGCCCCAATCACGAGAACGTCATACACATCCGCGTCGCCAACAGGCTCCGCCGCCGCCAACCGCGCGGCAATCATATCCACGCAATCCCGCCCTTGATTGACCGCGTTCTTGATCAAGGCCAAGCCGCCCAGCTCCCCCACAATGAACATGTTCTCGACGCTCGTCTCATTTTCCGGCGTCAGGCGCGGCATGTCCGCGCCCATGCTCGCTTTCGACAGCACCATCTCAATCGCGCCTACCGGGCAAGCCTCGGCACACAAGCTATGGCCAATACATTTATACCCGTTGACGAGCACCGCCTTGCCGGCAAGCATGGCCAGCACATCGCCTTCCGGGCACACCAGTGTGCACGTGGCACAGCCAATGCAATGCGACGTATCAATGTGGGGATACTGCGAGGAAGGCCCGTGCGAGAACTGCTTGCCTTTTTCCGCGGATAGGTTCGCCGCCGCGTCGCGCTTCTTCGAGCTCTTCAAATAACCGCGCAGGAAAAACGAACCAATGACGGCGGCTACCAGCAACGCAATGAGTGTATCCATGGGAGACTAGTTTATCCGATTCAGAAATATCCCATCATGATGACCAGCACAATATGGATCACGGCCAGCAACGCAAACGTGTAGCTGAAGGGCTTATGCACCACATGCCAAAGATGGAAAACCTTCTGCGAACAGGAGAGAAACAGCACACGCTTTGCAATCGCCGCCTCTTCGCCCGCCACCTGCACCGCTCGTTCCAAACTTTGATGCCTGGTCTTCAACAACCCGCCCAGCGTCAGCACTTGTTCGCCGAAGCCAATATGATGCCGGCGCAGCGCCGCAATCTTAAATTTCCGGCCCACATCCAGCAGCATCATGTAGACCAGCGCAAACACCGTGGGCATCTGCTGCACACGCTCGGCGGACGGCAAACTCAAAACATCTCGCAGATCCGCTTTCCCCAGCACCTTTTGCGTCGCGAGTTGTTCGCCCAGCTTCGCCTGAATCTCCTGCACTTCCTTCAGCGAGAGCTCCGCCGCATTCAAGCTTCTTGGAATCTGCCCATACAAATACCGTCCAACGATGCCGCTCACCGAAACCGCAGCCATGATCCAGAACGCCATGCCGGCAAACCCGCGAAACTTAAAGGCAGCGTGCAGTGCAATGACGAAAGGTGCGGCAATCCCCAGCAAAACATGGTTGTCCAGCCAATGCCGCGAACTTCCTTGCTTCCCCAGCCACGCCCATTTTTTGCGCAGCGGATAGAGGAAAATCGCCAAAAACATCACGAGCCCGAAGATACCAAGCTTCACGCCAATCGCGCCGCTCGGCTTCAGCAACGCATGTTTCGGCGAGAATGGCCGCTCCGCCGAACTCAGCGTGTAGTAGTTGAACCCGTAAGCAAAGATCCCCGCTACCAGTGCCATCGCCAGCAGGTATCCGATCTTGAGCCGCGTGCGATGGCCCTTCTCCGTGTCGACGACCGGCTTCGCTGGGGCGACGACGACGTGCGCTGGGGATGTGGCTTGCGTACTCATTGGGCAGTTGCCTTTTCTTTGTCCACGAGCTTTTCCCTGTCGGCTACCTTCTCTTCCGTGCTCACGGAGAATCTCTTGTAGTTGCTGAAATCATGCGTATTGCGCCAGTGCTGCCGCGGAGTTTCCACCTCCACGCTGGCCCGCGCCGGAAACCAATAGTCCCTCTTCAGGTCTTGGAAGGGGACCGGCGCGAACTCCACTTCCGAGCGCAGCGTCTTCAAGCCAACGTCTTCCAAAGTCTTCTCCACGCCAGCGGTAATCTTCGTAATCGTCGCCGTGTCCGGGTCAATCCAGGCCACGCCGGAAAGCTCCAGCGGATACTCTCGTCCCCGTAGCGCCAGGGCGGCAGGCGTCCGTGTCCCCGAAATGTGCCGGAATGCAACCTTCGTCAGCCGATGCCCGCCTACCACTTCATCTTCGAGCGGTGTAAACACAAAGCTGTTGGCGTACGTAGGATGAAAAACCAGGAACAGCGTCGCGA
>JAYTQD010000517.1:0-20510 GCA_043746935.1 Acidobacteriaceae bacterium
ATCTCAACGCGCACCGCGGAATGAAAACGAGTAAGCTGGATGGGCAGGTTCGCGGGCGAGGGCGCCCGCGCCACACGAACCTATGGTTCTTTTGAAGAAGCGCATTCCAGGAGTGACCGAAGAAGCGTTGGAGCGTTTTGTGCGGCGGGCTTGCGGAGCCGTGAAACTGACTGGGGCCGTCAACGTGCTCATCACGAATGACCGGGAGATGCGAGGTTTGAACCAGCGTTTCCGAGGGAAAGATGTTGCCACCGACGTGCTTTCGTTTCCAGCCGCGCCGGGGTTGCCGGGGAAGCTGGCCGGGGATTTGGCAATCTCCGCTGATATTGCCGCCGAGAATGCGAAGCAGTTTGGCCACACGGTTGTGGAAGAGATTAAGATTCTGATTTTGCATGGAGCGTTGCATCTGGCAGGGTACGATCACGAAACCGATAGCGGGCAGATGGCTCGGAAGGAAGCGTGCTTGCGGGTTGCGCTGAAGCTGCCTGTGACCTTGATTGCCAGAACGAAATCTGCCGTCGCAGCCACCACAAGAACTTCCGTCGCGCGAAGGCGGAAGCCGTGAACTTCGCACTCATCCTTGTCTTCGTGATGTTGCTGTTCCTTCTGGCGCTGGTCTCCTACGTGGACCGTTTGTACGCGGAGATGGGGAAATTTCTCTCGCGGGAATTTCAGGACAACATCGATTCGTTTGAAGCGTTGGTTGAACCGCGCCTGGGCATCAACCGCGAGCGCGCGCGGCTGGCGGTGGCGATCTGGGTGCAGTTGATGACCGCCGCGATCGCGCTGATTGTTGGCTACACACTTTTCGGCATCAACCCGTGGAGCCCGCCTGAAATTGCGGAAGCGGCGGCGCTCATTATTTTGATTGTCGTAATCTTTAACCGTTTGTTGCCTTTCGTACTTTTTGCGCGAACCAAAGGCCGTTGGCTCAAGCGCTGCGGTCTGCTGCTGCGGCTTCTGATTTATTTGAGCTTGCCCGTGACGATGGTCGTGGGCTTTGTGCAATCGGTAACCGCGTTGACGAAAGCCCATTCGGACGAGCAGCCGGAGACGCAAGCGGAAGCCGTCGATGCTTTGATTGAAGCCGGGCAAGAAGAGGGAATCCTGCAAGAAGAAGATCGCCACCTGATTCAATCGGTGGTGGAGTTCGGCGAGAAGACGGTGCGCGAGATCATGAAGCCGCGTCCGGAGATGGTGGCTGTGCCCGTGACCGCAACGGTGGAGCAGTTCGTGGATCTTCTCAAAGACAAGCCGTTTTCTCGCGTTCCGGTTTATGAAGGATCGATCCACAACATCAAGGGAATTCTGAGCGCACAGGATATTTTGCAGGTGCCCGACACGGAAGCTGGAACGCGCACTGTCGATTCCATCATGCGAACCGACGTACATTTTGTTCCGGAAACGCGTCGCAGCAATGAACTCTTGCGTGAGATGCAGAAGAACAACATTCGCATGGCCATTGTGGTGGACGAATACGGCAGTGTAGCGGGTCTGGTGACAATCGAAGATTTAGTGGAAGAGATTGTCGGCGAGATTCACGACGATCACGACAAGCACACGAATGTCGAGCGTGAGAGCGATTTCTCCTACGTGGTGTTGGGGAATACGGATGTCGACCGCCTGACGGAGCTGTTTGGCGAGCGGCCCGAGGGCAAGGAAGCCGCGACCGTAGCCGGTTTGGTGAGCGAGCTGGCGGGACGTATTCCGCAGCGCGGCGAGGTGATTGAAGACGGCGGATTGCGCTTTGAAGTTTTGCAAGCGACGGACCGGCGGGTGGAGCGCGTGCGGATCACGTCCATTCAGCCCCCCGAGCTGCGTCTCAGTGCGGAACAAGTGGGCGGGGAGTAGCGGAATCTAAATGCCGATTCGATCAGGTTTTGTTTGTATTCTCGGAAAGCCGAACGCCGGAAAGTCCACGCTGCTCAACGCGCTGGCGGGGCAGAAGCTTGCCATCGTAAGTCCGAAGCCGCAGACGACGCGAACCCGTGTGCAGGGGATTGTCAACATTCCCAAGAAAAAGGGCCGGCTTGCGGCGCAGATCATTTTGATCGACACACCCGGCGTACACAAGGCGGATTCTTCGCTGGGCAAGAAGATGATGCGCGAAGTCCACGGTGCGCTCGAAGGCTGCGATCTCATCTATCTAATTTGCGATGCCACGAAGAAGTTCGATGTTGGCGACGAATTCCTGCTGGAGATGGCCAAGAAATCCGGCACGCCGGTGTTTCTGCTGCTCAATAAGATTGATTTGCTGGACAAGCAAAAACTGCTCCCCGTGATCGCACAATTTAGCGAACGGCTGGCGTTCCGGGAAGTTGTTCCCATTTCCGCTCTGAGGAAAGACGGCATTGACACGCTCCTCGAGGCGACCGTGCGGACATTGCCGCAAGGTCCGCGCTATTTTCCCGAAGATCAAATCACGGACCTTCCCATGCGCTTCATGGTGTCCGAAGCCATTCGCGAGCAAGTGCTGCACCACACCAAGGAGGAAGTGCCGCACTCGACGGCGGTGGTCATTGAGCAATTTGAGGAAGGCACGCGGATGACCCGCATCGCGGCGGCGATTTTCTGTGAGCGTGAAGGGCAGAAGGCGATCCTAGTGGGAAAAGGCGGCCAGATGCTGAAGCTGATCGGCACAAAAGCGCGCCTGGAGATCGAAAAACTCGTGGAAACCAAGGTGTTTTTGCAGCTTTTTGTGAAGGTGGAGCCGAAGTGGCGCGACTCGGAGCGATTCGTGGACAGCCTGGACTGGCAGCGGCAACTTGAACAGCTGGTGGCCCGTAAGTGATACTCCAGTAACACCCGACACGTCCCGGACGTAATTTGCCGGGTAGTGGGCGCTCCGTTAGCATCCAAATACGAAGTTTCGCATCGAACTAAATGCACGTGAAGTTGGAACCGGAGAGCCCATGTCCAAGAAGACGTCGGTGCGAAGAGAACCCAAGCAGTTCCGGTTGCAAATTGATATGAGTCTTCCCGCTAGACGGGAAGCCGTCGATCCTGCCGTGCAAAAAATCATGGCGGAAGTGCGGAAGACGAACCGCGTCACGGGTAAGGAAGACGATATCGAGTTAGCTTTGTCGGAAGCGTTGGCGAATGCGGTCGTGCATGGCTGCCAGTGTGATCCCACAAAAACGGTCGAGTGCTGCGTGATCTGTGACGAGAAGCGCGGTCTGGTGATTGTCGTGCGCGACCCGGGGACGGGTTTCGATCCTGCGTTAGTGCCTGCGCCCACGGAAGCCGAAAATATCCACCGCCATCATGGGCGTGGCGTTTACCTCATGAATCACTTGATGGACGAAGTTCAGTTCCACAAAAATGGGACTGAGATCCACATGATCAAACGCTAATCGTCATTCTTTGACTGCGATTCCCAAGCCCTTCATTTTTCGGTAAAGGTGACTGCGTTCCAACCCGAGAAGTTCCGCGGTCCGGCTTACGTTGCCGTGGTTTTCATCCAATTTTTTCAGAATAAAGTCACGTTCGTAGGCGGCGCGAGCATCGTGCAGTGTTGTAAACTCCGTCCCAGCTGGACGGCGTACGTTTTCGCGGTAGACAAGCGGCGGAAGATGTTTGCGTTCAAAGCGCGTTACGGCCGGATTCATAATCACGATGCGCTCAATTACGTTGCGCAATTCGCGAATATTGCCGGGCCAGGAATAACGTGAAAGAACGTCAATCGCGTCGTCGGTGATTTCTCGGGGCCGCCGGCTGTACGCCGAGGAAAACTCTTTCACGAAATACCGGACCAGTTGCGGAATGTCCTCGTGGCGTTCCCGTAGCGATGGTACAAAGAATGGAATTACGTTCAACCGGTAGAACAGATCTTCGCGAAAGTTGCCGCGCGCAATTTCTTCTTCCAGGTCTTTATTGGTGGCGGCGATGACGCGCACGTCCACCACGATGGAAGCCTCGCCGCCCACGGGCGTGACCCGGCCTTCATCGAGCGCGCGCAAAACCTTGGACTGCGTGGTCAGGCTCATATCGCCGACCTCGTCGAGGAAGAGAGTCCCGCCGTCAGCCTTCTGAAATTTCCCTTCCTTGTCCGTGGCGGCCCCGGAAAACGATCCCTTGCGATGGCCAAACAGTTCACTTTCGATCAGCTCTTCGGGAATCGCGGCGCAGTTCAGCTCAACGAATAAGCCTTCTTTGCGCAGGCTCTGGGCATGGATGGCGTGGGCCACCAATTCTTTCCCGGTGCCAGACTCGCCGTAAATCAACACACGCCCATTCGTCGGCGCCATGATCGCGATCTGCTGACGCAACGCCTTCATCGGCACACTTTCACCGACAATCAGGCTGCGGGCCACGGTCTGCTTCTTTAAGTCACGGTTCTCCGAGCGTAGCCGGTGCGCCTCCACCGCGTTCTTAATCACGATCAGAGTCTTATCGAGAGACAGCGGCTTTTCCAAAAAATCGAAAGCGCCGAGTTTGGTAGCGCGCACGGCTGTCTCGATGGTTCCGTGGCCGGAGATCATCACTACCTCGGGAGGGCTGTCGAGCTCGCGAATCTTTTGCAGTGTTTCTAGCCCATCGACACCGGGCAGCCAAATGTCGAGGAGAACGACGGCGACCGGTTGTTTGCGGACCGCATCGAGACAGGCCTCGCCCGAGTCCACCGCTGTGGCGGAGTAGCCCTCCTCGCCAAGGACTTCGAGGAGAATCTTGCGGATACTGGCTTCGTCATCAACGATCAGAATGTTGGGCATGTTGTGCCAGTGCGAGGACGCTTACGGTTTCCGGAGCGACCGGCAATTCGGCGATTGGCAGCTCAATGATAAACCGGGTGCCAACCGGAGCGTTTTCTTCCACGCGAATCGAACCGTGGTGATCCTCCACAATGCGGCTGACAATGGAGAGGCCGAGGCCGGTCCCGCGCTGCTTGGTGGAGAAGTAAGGAAGAAAGAGCTTTTCCTTGGCTTCGCGAGAGACTCCGTGGCCGGTGTCCGCCACCATGATTTCAATCGCATCGCGGCTCGGCACCAAACTGGTGGCGATATGGATCTCTCGCACCAACGAGTCCTTCATGGCCTCCGCTGCGTTGTCGATCAAATTGGCAAGCGCGCGCTTGAGAGCCTCAGGATCGGCCATCACTTTGGGCAGATCTGGAGCCACGGCGGAGCGAATGTGGATTCCCTGGAGGCGCCCATCGAACATGGCCAGCGCGCTGGCGATGATCTGGCCGGTGTCGGAAGGAATCGGCTTCGCAGTGGGAAAGCGCGCGACCGTGGCGAACTCGTTGACCAGAGTGCGCACCGTTTCCACGGAGCTGGAAATGGTTTCCGAACCGCTACGGATGGCGGCAACTGCGGCTTCATCCAAAGGAAGACCGCGTTCCAGCTGTCGACGGATGCGCTCGGCGGACAAAGCGATGGGCGTCAGCGGATTCTTAATTTCATGGGCCACGCGACGCGCCACTTCCCGCCAAGCGGCCTGTTTTTGCGCTTGCAGCAAATCGGACAAGTCCTCAAAGACCAACACATAGCCCAGCCGTTGGCCCTGGTAGTCCAGCGTGGCCACCGTCACGGCTACGGTCAGTATTCTGCGGGAGACGGTAAATTCCATTTGCGCAGTGGCGGTGCCCATACGCTCGGCTCGGCGGGTCAAGGGTTCGATTTCTTCCATCGCCTCATCGGGCAGAATGGCGCGCAGAGTGGAGCCTTGCAGCGAGGACGGGGCTGGGATCGTCGCTCCCTCTGAATGCAGCATGCGCACGAAGGCATGGTTGGCATGACGGATTGTGCCCTGGGCCTCGAGAGAGACGACCCCGGTCGGGATGCTCTCCACTAAAGTCTCAATGTAGTGGCGGCGGCGCTCCAGAGCGGAGTTGGCGTCGGCTAGCTCCCGTCCAGCGGATTCAATCTGCGACCGGCTGTTCTCCAGCTCCGCAGCCATGCGGTTGAAAGATCGCACCAGGTCGCCGAGTTCGTCGGCGGCGCTCACTTCCACGCGATAGTTCAGCTCGCCACGCGAGACAGCTTGCATGGCCTCCCCCAGCGCTTCCACAGGACGGGTCACGAGCTTGGCCAGAAACATGGCAAGCCACATCGCGGCGAACAGAACCAGCATGGTGATGAGTAGCAGCTGCGACATGTAAGTCCGGCTGAGGAGTTTGCGCTCGCGGCTCAATTCGATATAGCGTTGCTCGCTTTCATCGAGCTGGCGGACGGTGCTCGAAAACTCCAGCGGTAGCGGCATTCCCACGAGGATGAGGCCGTGATCTCCCACGGCTGCAGGCGCAAGAATATATTCCGTCTTGCCGGACATAAAATGGGCGGGACCGGGCACGGAATTTGCTGGCATTGGAATCTTGAGGTCTTGCAGGGGCCAGTTTCCCGGGATGTTTAGGCTGGCCTTGAGCTCTCCATCGATCAAGGCGACGACAAAGCCGCCTTGCAGGGTAGCTTCATGCTGATGGAATTCGTTCGCCACCACGGAAAAATCGCCAGAAGCAAAAGCCCGTCGAACCTCCGGAGCGGAGGCAATCGAACTGGCCTCGGACTGGGCATTCTGTCCGGCGTAGCCGACCATTAACGACGCCACGGCCTGTGTGTCCTTCCGTACTTCTTCCACAGGGCGGGAGAACCACTTATCGATCGAGCGATTCAGCAACAGACGGGCGAAGCCGAACTGCGCAATCACCGGCAGCAGCGAGAGCAGCAGCACCATCAGCACCATGCGCGCCCGGAACTTGGAGCCCAGCACACCAAGCTGTCGGTCGCCATAGAGTTTGAGGAGGTTGCGCAGGAGGACGAACGTCATCGCCAACAACAAAAGAAAGATCAGCCCGGAAAGCGCCGCATACCCAAGCGTGTTGTTGTCCGGCTGGATGAACTTCAGGTTGAAGGCGGTTTGTGAAATGGCGACGGCGAAGAGAAGAAACGTAGCCAGGGCCAGCCAAAGCACAGCCCCGCGACGGCGGGGAGGCTCGGGACGATTTGGAGTTTGTGCCGGCAAAGCGCTGGGCCCCCGGTTGTCAATGGGGAGCGCTCCCAGATTATAGCGGTTCTTCCAGGGGCTCGGTCCCTTGGGTGGAACCAAGCAGATCTTAAGGACAGGTTGGCTTATTCAGCGGCGCCCAACAGGTTTCGGTCTTTGCGGCAGCTGATTCTGTCCTCTATAAGTTCTGCCCCGATGTTACCAAGGTTGTTGCACGGCGGACATGAATGGCCCCACGAAATGCCCCAAAAACCTCGTAAAACCACCGACTCAACCACTTGCGACGCCGCAACGTCCGCCCACCGGTCAAGGACAAGTACCAAAGTTACAGGCGCGGTAATCCATCTTCGGTGACAATTTGTGTCAACGGAACCGAAAGCGCCTCTGCATCCTCCTCCGCAGAGCACGGTTCAGTGGTTGTCCAATTTACGCTCCAAATACTGCCGGTCAGAGGAGTTTGCGATATGTCTCAAAGGCTGGGCGATCTTCTCGTCAAAGAGAAGATTATTACCCAGGAGCAGTTGCAACAGGCGACGAAGAGTCAGAAAGATAACAACTCCCGCCTTGGAGCTGCCCTCGTCAAACTCGGATTCCTGACGGAGGAAGACTTCACCAATTTCCTCTCGCGGCAGTATGGCGTTCCTGCGATCAATCTCGCCTATTTTGAAATCGATGCTTCTGTTGTCAAGCTGATCCCTTTTGAAACAGCCAAGCGCTATCAGATCCTCCCACTGAGCCGTGTCGGCGCATCGCTGACCATTGCCATGGTGGATCCCACCAACGTCTTCGCCATGGACGACATCAAGTTCATGACCGGCTTCAACATCGAGCCCGTGGTGGCATCAGAAAGCTCCATCATCGAGGGTATCGACAAGGCTTACGGAACCAAGCAGGGCGACGACCTCGAATCGGTCATGCAGACCATGAACGACTTGGGGGATACCGACATTGAGGTGCAGACCGAAGAGGCCGAGGCCGCGCTCGCCGATCTGGAACGTGCCGCCGATGAAGCGCCCATCGTCAAACTGGTGAATCTCATCCTGACCGACGCCGTCAAGCGCGGGGCCAGCGATATTCACATGGAGCCCTACGAAAAAGAATTCCGCGTGCGCTTCCGCATTGACGGCGTTCTGCAAGCCATTATGTCGCCGCCGTTGAAGTTGAAAGATGCCATCACCTCGCGTTTGAAAATTATGGCGAAGCTGGACATCAGTGAAAAGCGATTGCCGCAAGACGGACGCATCATGCTCAAGATGAACTTGGGCGGGAAGAAAAAGCAACTCGATTTCCGCGTTAGCACCTTGCCCACCCTGTGGGGCGAAAAGATCGTCATGCGTCTCCTCGACAAGGAGAATCTGCGCCTCGACATGACCAAGCTCGGTTTCGAGCAGGAATCGTTGACCAAATTTGAAAAAGCCATTCTCAAGCCCTACGGCATGGTGCTGGTCACTGGGCCAACCGGTTCCGGCAAAACCAACACTCTCTACTCCTCGATCGCTCGCCTGAACACGCCCGACACTAACATCATGACGGCGGAAGATCCGGTCGAGTTTCAGCTCGGCGGCGTGAACCAGGTACAGATGAAGGAACAGATCGGCCTAAATTTTGCAGCCGCCCTCCGCGCCTTCTTGCGCCAAGATCCCAACATCATTCTCGTCGGAGAAATTCGCGACTTTGAAACAGCGGAGATCGCCATCAAGGCGGCGCTCACCGGCCACCTCGTGCTTTCCACCTTGCACACGAACGGCGCCCCCGAAACCATCACGCGCCTCATGAACATGGGCATCGAGCCATTTCTCGTGGCCACCTCCGTACACCTGATCTGTGCCCAGCGCCTCATTCGACGCGTCTGCAAAGAATGTGCTGAACCCATGGAAGTGCCCATCCAGACTCTGATCGATGAAGGATTCGGTCCAGAAGAGGCCAAGACCGTCAAGCTGATGAAGGGCAAAGGCTGTGGCGTCTGCAATAACACCGGCTACAAGGGCCGTACAGGTTTGTATGAAGTTATGGAAGTGGACGACGAAATTCGCGAACTTGTACTGGTGGGAGCCTCGGCGTTGGAGCTCAAGAAGAAAGCCATCGAACGGGGCATGATCACATTGCGGCGCAGCGGACTGACCAAGGTGGCTCTGGGACAGACCACGCTGGAAGAAGTGGCCCGCGAAACGATTCACTAGGCATTGGGAACGGGATTCTTTTGCCAGATTTTTGTAAGCAAGATTCGGAGGGACAGGACAAGTTATGGCACTAACTCTCAGTGATCTGCTTCGCAGAATGTTGGAGATGGCAGGTAGCGATCTTCACATCACGACGAATTCGCCGCCACAAATCCGTGTCAACGGCCACTTGGTGCCTTTGGACTTGCCGCAGATGACGCCAGCGGAAACCAAGCAGCTGGCCTATAGCGTGATGACAGATTCCCAGAAGCATCGTTTCGAAGAAGCGTTGGAACTCGACTTCTCCTTCGGACTCAAGGGCCTCGCCCGTTTCCGCGGCAATGTCTTCAACCAGCGCGGCGCAACGGCGGCGGTCTTCCGCTTGATTCCTTTCGAGATCAAGGCCTTTAATCAGCTCAATCTCCCACCGATTGTGGCCAAAATGTGCGACAAACCGCGCGGCTTGGTGCTGGTCACCGGTCCCACCGGTTCCGGTAAGTCCACAACCCTCGCCGCCATGATTGACAAGATCAATACCGAGCGGCACGACCACATTCTCACCATCGAAGACCCCATCGAATTCGTTCACATGAACAAGAACTGCCTGGTCAACCAGCGCGAACTACATGCTGACACCAAAAGCTTCTCCGATGCTCTCCGCGCCGCTCTCCGCGAAGACCCGGACGTTGTTCTGATCGGCGAAATGCGCGATCTTGAGACCATTGAGGCCGCTCTCCGCATCGCCGAAACCGGCCACTTAACCTTCGGCACACTGCACACCAACTCGGCCACTTCCACCATCAACCGCATTATCGACGCCTTTCCAGCGCACCAGCAGCCCCAAATCCGGGCCCAGCTCTCACTCGTCCTGGAAGGCATTATGTGTCAATCCCTCGTGCAAAAAGCCGACGGCAAGGGCCGCGCCATGATCCTGGAAGTTTTGGTCCCCAATGCGGCCGTCCGCAATCTGATCCGCGAAGATAAGATTCACCAGATTTACTCCGCCATGCAATCCGGGCAGGACAAGTTTGGAATGCAAACCTTCAATCAAGCGCTGGCGACGGCGTATTTCCAAAAACAAATCACGCTGGAAACCGCCTTGATTCGCTCCAGCAATGCAGACGAGTTGCAGGAAATGATCAACCGCGGCGCTGGCCTGGGCGCTCGTACGGCCGGAACAGCGGCGGGCGCAGGCAAAAAATAGCCATCAACTCGATGGACAAGGAATTAGAAATAAAGCCGGATGCAGGTTGCCAGAGGTAAGGTCCGGATCGATTTACTAGGAGAATAGCGTCATGCCAGTATTTACGTTCTCAGGAAAAAATGCTTCAGGAGCAAAGATCAAAGGGAGCCGGGAAGCGCCCAGCAAGGAAAGTCTTGCCTCCGCTTTGCGCAAAGAGCGCATCGTGCCGGCCAACATTCGGGAAAAGGGCAAGGAGTTCTCCCTGCCCACCTTCGGCGGTGGCACGGTCAGCGCCAAGGAAACGGCCGTGTTCTTCCGGCAGTTCTCGGTCATGATCGACGCTGGCCTGCCGTTGGTGCAATGCCTCGAGATTTTGGGCACCAATCAGGAGAACACGACCTTTCAGAAGACTCTGACCAGCGTACGCACCACGGTGGAAAGCGGATCGACGCTGGCCAACGCCATGCGCCTTCATCCCAAAATCTTCGATGACTTGAGCACGAACATGATCGAAGCTGGCGAGACCGGCGGTATCTTGGACATCATTCTCCAGCGTATCGCCCAATATGTGGAAAAGGCAGTCAAGCTGAAATCCGCGGTCAAGTCGGCCCTGATTTACCCGGTCGCGGTCGTTGGTATCGCTGTGATCGTAGTCGGCGCGTTGCTGAAATTTGTCGTACCCATTTTCGCGAACCTGTTCCTTGGTTTGGGTGTCGCTTTGCCGCTGCCCACTCGGATCACCATCGGTCTCAGTAACTTCGTGGCCCAGTTCTGGTGGTTTTTTATCGTGGGTGGTGTGGGTCTCGTGGTTGGGGTCAAGCAAGCACGCAAAAATCCTAAAGGTAAGTACTTCTTCGATAGACTCCTGTTGGGCTTGCCCGTCATCGGCATGTTGCTGCGCAAGATTGCCGTGGCCCGCTTTACACGAACACTTGGAACGCTCATCACCTCAGGCGTGCCGATCCTCGAAGGCCTGTCCATTACCGCGCGCACCTCCGGAAATGCTGTCCTCGAAGAGGCACTCATGAGTGTTCGCAAGGCCATCGAAGAGGGTCGCACCATTGTCGATCCGCTCCGCGAAAGCGGCGTCTTTCCCAACATGGTGACGCAGATGATCGGTGTCGGCGAAGCCACTGGCGCGATGGATTCCATGCTGCAAAAGATCGCGGACTTTTACGAAGACGAAGTCGATGCGGCAACCAAGGACATGCTGGCGTTGCTCGAACCCGCCATCATTGCGTTCCTCGGTGTGTTCGTCGGCGGTATCGTGATTTCGCTCTACATGCCGCTGTTTGCCATGATCGGCAAACTGGCTGGCTAGGACGGTTTTGGAATCCGGGCGGGGTTAGCCCCCGCCTGGAGCCAAACCGGCGCTTGATCTCCGATTCCAGTGGCCGAGAACGCCCGGAATCGACCCGACACGAACGGACGGCGAGGTAATGGAATTCATTGTGGAACAGCGGCGCTGGCTGGCCTGGCTGTCGAACGTCCGCATTATCGTATTGACGTTCCTGCTGGGAATTCAGCTGGCCATCGTCCGGCTCACGCCGACCACGCTGCCGCTGCGTCCCTTCATTGCTGCGATTCTGCTTTGGTATACCTTGTCACTATTTTTTCTTTTGCTCGCGTCCGCGTGGCGCGAGGATGTCGTGCAGGCTAAGCTCCAGGTATTCACCGACCTGGGTATGGCCACGCTGTTGATCTATGTGACAGGGGGTGCCGAAAGCACCTACAACTTCCTCTACCCGCTGGTCATCGTGGTGGCTTGCATCTTGCTGCCGCGCGCTTGGGCCTATCTGGTGGCAGCGATGGCTTTTATTTCGTATGGCACGGTGCTGGAGCTGTGCTATTACGAGGTCTTGCCTTCCTACTCCTCCAGTCACCCCAGCACGCGTGCCCTGCTTGCCATCATCTTGATCAATCTATTCGCCGACCTCACGATCGGCTATCTCGCCGCGACGTTGGCGCATCGCTTGCGGCAGTCCGACGCGCGACTGCGTCATGCCAGCGGCGAACTCGAGAATCTGCAAGCGCTACATGAAAATATTATTCAGTCCATCACCGGGGGCATCATTACGGCTGGACTTGACGGACGAGTGCAAGTGGCCAACACGGCGGCGTGCCGCCTGCTGGAGCGGGAAGAGAGTAGCGTGATCCAGCAGCCCGTCCAGTCTTTGTTTCTGGAGCCGCTGCCCTTCGCTTTGGGTGGCTTGGCGCACGGCGAAGTGCGCGCTCGAACCCCTTTGGGCAGGGAACTCACCCTGGATATGCGGGCGTCGTCTCTGACCGCTCCCGGATTGGGTATTTCCGGATATATCTACGCTTTCGACGATTTGACGGAAGTTCGCTACCTGGAACGCGAAATCCGTGTGCGCGAACAGCAGGCTGCGATCGGACGACTGGCGGGCGCGATTGCGCACGAAATCCGCAACCCGCTTGCCTCGATTGGCGGCTCGGTCAAGGTCTTGCATGGCATCGCCGCATTGACCGATGAGCAGCGTCTACTAATCGACATCGTAACCCGCGAATCCGAGCGGCTGAACGCGATCATTACGGACTTCCTCGCCTACTCGCGTGGCCGCCAGTTCGAGTTTGCCAAGGTCGACGTGTTGCCGCTACTGGAGCAGGTTCTCGACGAGACGGAGACGCGGATGACCCGGGAGAATTGCCCGGTGCGCGTACTGCGCTCGTTGCGGGCTCACGCGGCGTGGACCACGGGAGACAGCGCGCGCCTGCGCCAGGCTTTCCGCAACCTCTGCGACAACGCTCTTGCCGCCATGTCTGGCGGAGGCACCCTGACCGTTGCGCTACAGGCGGTGGAGGACGACGAAGACGGCTGGGAAATCAGTGTTTCCGACACAGGGACCACACTCACGCAACAGCAAGCTCTGCGCATTTTTGAGCCATTCCAATCTCAGAATAATATCGGTACGGGCCTGGCGCTTGCCATTGTTTATCAAATTATCCAGGCCCATGACGGAAGAATTACCGCCGGTCCCAACGAAGGCGGTGGAACCTGCTTCCGGCTGCGCTTGCCACGCGAGGAAGTAAGCCTGGGATTGCCCGAAGGCCAACTCGAATCCGAATCCACGGAAAGCGTCGTGCTGGATGTTTCCTCCCGCGCGGCTTCCGCCGGTTCCGGGGCCAATTCCGGAGAAGGAGGCGCTCGTGGGTAACATCTTAGTCGCGGACGACGAGCGCTCCATCTGCGAACTCCTCGACATCACTCTGCGCCGCGAAGGCCATCGCGTGGAAACTGTGAACTCGGGCGATGCGGCTAAGTCCAAAATCGAATCGGCAATTTACGACGTCGTTGTTACGGATATCCGCATGCCCAAGGCCAACGGCATCGAAGTCTTGAAACATGCGCATCAGATTTCCCCGGACACAGCCGTTATCCTGATCACCGCGGTCGATGACTACGAAGCGGCCGTCGAAGCGGTGAAAGCGGGCGGAGCGGCCGACTACATCCGCAAAGGCCCGGGGCTGGTCGACGATGTGCGTTTGTCCGTCGCGCGGGCCTTGCAGCGGCAGAGTCTGAGCCGGCAGAATTTTGCTCTCAAGCGCGACGCTGCATCGCACAATTCGCTGGATAACATCATCAGTGCCAGCGCCACGATGGAGAAGCTGAAGCAGACGATTCGTACCGTCTCCTCCACCAGCAGCACCATACTGATCCAGGGCGAGAGCGGCACGGGCAAGGAACTCGCAGCCCGCGCTGTCCACACTTGCTCACCGCGCGTCGGTGAAGCTTTCGTTTCCATCAACTGCGGCGCATTTCCAGAGACGCTGCTCGAAAGCGAACTGTTTGGCTACGTCAAGGGAGCTTTCACCGGCGCCAATCAAAATAAGCGCGGCCTGTTTGAAGTCGCTAATGGCGGCACCATCTTTCTCGATGAAATCAGCGAGACCAGCCTGCCCATGCAAGTGAAGCTGCTACGGGTATTGCAGGAGCGGCTGGTGCGGCCCATCGGTGGAACCAGCGAGATTGCCGTTGACGTGCGTGTGATCGCCGCTACCAACCGGAACCTGGATCAAATGGTGGACGAAGGTCTGTTTCGCGAGGATCTTTACTATCGCCTCAACGTGATTCCGATCCGCGTGCCCTCGTTACGCGAGCGGCCCGAAGATATCTCCTTGCTGGTCAATCACTTTTTGAAGAAATATGCGCCCGCTGCGGGCAAGCAGATTCGTCAGATTCACGCCCCGTGCCTGGCTGAGCTTTGCAACTACGAATGGCCCGGGAATGTCCGCCAGTTGGAAAATACGGTCGAGCGGGCCGTCGCCCTAGAAAGCTCCGACGAACTCCACACCGAACTCCCTGCCGAACGTCCGAAAGCGCGGTCTGCAGCCGCTGCGGCAGGCGGAGCGGCTGCGGTGCTGTCCGTCGGCGTCTTCCCGCCGGAAGGGTTGGACATGGAAAATCACGTGGCGCAAATCGAGAAGTCGCTACTGCTCTCCGCCTTACAGCAATCCGGCGGCGTGCAGACTAAAGCCTCAGACCTGCTGAAAATCTCCTACCGCTCGTTCCGTCATCTCGCCAAGAAATACGATCTGTAAACGAACAATGGAAGCACGGGCGTCCTCGCCCGTGCGGTAGCGAACCATGGTTGGATACGGGCGGTGAAAAATATGTTCTAAACCCAGCACGGGCGAGGACACCCGCGCCCCCAGATGACTTTGAACCCTTACGATTTCCCCCGCTGCAACTGTTGCTTCCAGCCCAGTACGCGGGCTTTGGCGCCCTCAGCCTCCGCTTCGGCGATCATGCCTTTGCAATGGTAGAGAACTGACAAGCTGGTGTGCGCCATTACGTCGTCGGGATCCAGCTCGGTGATGCACAGGGCCACAGCAATTGCCTCGTCGAAGCGGTCCAGATTTTGCAGGGCGCGAGCCAGACCATGCATGGCCTCGGTGAAGGTAGGGTCGGCGGCAACAGCGGCTTCATACTCAGTGAGAGCTTTTTCCTGCAGGCCATCCGCCATGGCGTCGAGAGCCGTAAAGTAATGATCTTCTGCAAGTTGGCGGGCGGAATCAGTCATGTGAGAATCTGCTGCGATTCTAGCGCACGCCAAGGCTATACTCGGAGAAACATGCTCTCTGGCTTGCGCTTTCTGTGGAATTCGACGAAGGGCCACCGCTTGGCCCCATGGCGCAGCCCCTATCTTCTGTGGCGGGTGGAAACCTATTGCGGCGTCAAGATGCAGAACATCGGGTTTCTGGAATTCTGGGGATTTCTCTGGCGCGAGCGCGCTAACCTGAAGCGCTTCCTGGCGTGGACGGGTGAAATGCAGCGTTACACGCGAGAGGAACGTCCAGGCCGTTCGGAACCAGCGTAGAGCGGATCAGACGTTCTGTGAGCTTGCCGCCGCCGCGCTGCCCATCTTGATGGCGACTTCCGCGCCCTTGGCGATGCCCAGTTGTTTTGCAGCGTTCCCGCGATTCACCGAAATTTCCAGTAAGCCCATGCTGCCCAGAATCGCAAAAGCCTCTCCGGCAGCGCCCTGCGCGTAGTGGCTGTAGATTTCCGTAATTTCGGTCTTGCCAATCACAATGCGGAACGGTGGAGGGTCATTGCCCAGGAGCTGCGGCGCATCCGACGCGCGAATATTGGTGATCAGGTTGCCGTAGCGGTCAATCTTCAACACAATGCCGCGCAAGGAACCGTCCGGCGCTGCTTTCGGCTTGGGGGCGGCAAAGCGCACGTAATCCGTAATTTCGTCGCCAAATTTTGCCGGATCCACGCCCTTGGCAAGATTCGCCGCGACCGGGGCGAAAACATCGCGTCCATGAAATGTGGAGCTCATCGGCTGGCGGAAGTAGTGGCTGGAAGTAATCTCGCGGACCATCACACTCGCTGCTTGCGCGTAGACGAGAGAAAGCACGCCATTATCAGGGGCAACGAAATAATGTTCGCCGACCGTGGCCAGAATGGGTCGCCGCTCGCTGCCTACGCCGGGATCGACTACGACCATATGGACCGATCCGCTCGGGAAATATTTATAGGATTCGGAAATGGCGAGCGCGCCATCAAGCACGTCGAACGCTTGTATGGCGTGCGTGATGTCCACGATGCGGACCTCGGGGAAAACATCCAGCATTACGCCCTTCATGGCGCCCGCGAAGTGATCCACGAGGCCAAAATCGGTCGTCAAAGTTACGATTTGCGGGTGCGCCAAGGGAGTGTCCTTTAGGTTCGAGTTTTCTTCGCCAAATTTCCAAGTTAGCGCCGGATGGCTTTCGCGTCAAGGCACGGGGGTAATAAGCAGGGATCGAATTGCGGGCTGCCAGCGAACGTTTTGGGTATGCAGAATCTGCATAATTCGCGAATGAAATATTCAGAAAGTGAATACTAGTTTTGCTAATTTTTGTTCTTTACTCGTAGCGCAGCGCTTCCACCGGATCCATGCGCGAAGCTTTCAAGGCAGGGAAGAAGCCCGAGACAATGCCAACCAGCGCCAGAATGGCGAAGGAAATCAGCATCACGCTGCTCGACGCCCGCAGAAAGATGTCTCCTTCATGGTTCAGGCTCTTGTGGAGGTCGCCATACAACGGCATCGGCGGAATGATCCACGTTAACAATACGGCCACGGCCATCCCGATGATGCCGCCCATGAAGGTCAACACCAAGGCTTCCAGCAAGAACTGAATCAAGATGTGCCGCTGCCGCGCTCCCAGCGCTTTGCGCAGGCCAATCTCTCGCGTGCGCTCGGTTACGGAGACCAACATGATGTTCATGACGCCGACGCCGCCGACTCCGAGCGTGACCATGCCGATCAGCCCGAGCACAGCTTGCAAGCCATAGGAGAAGGCGTTCATCATCTGCGCGCCTTCGACCGTGTCCCATTCCGGCGTGGCTTTTTCGTCCTTCGGATCGAAGTGGTGCCGTCGCGCCACCACTTCGCGAACCGCCGCCAGGGCTTTCTTGTTGAGGTTCGCCGATGTCGGCTGGAAGATGATCTCGTCCGGATCTTTCAAATCCTTCAAGTCCCGCATGAGGTGGAAGGGAACAAATGCCTGTTCATTGTCCGGGCCGTTGTACATGGAATCTTGAATCTTGTCGCGCAGCGTGCCGATCACCTCAAACTCCAGGCCGCCGATGCTGACGTTTTGCCCCACCGCGGGCGCGCCTTGAAACACGCGCTTGGCCGCGTGACTGCCCAGGATGACCACGCGCCGATGGTCGCCGAAGTCGCCTTCCGTGAAGTAGCGGCCGTCGTCGATATCGAGACGCCGCATTTCTCCATAGGCAATTTCCACGCCACGCGTGGAAAGGGAAACGACTCGCGGGCCGACCTTAAAGGCAAAGTCGCGATCAATCTCCGCGCTCACGGCTTTCACGATGGGAACCTCATCACGAATAGCCTCAACATCCGCGTATTCGTACTGGATGTTCTTGCCGGCGCGCTGCCCGCCCGCCTGGAGACTGGTTTGCCCTGGCCACAATACAATGACCTCATGACCCACGGCGTTGAAGGCAGCCGACACGGTGCCGCCGAGTCCTTGCCCGAAGGCGAGCAGCAACACAACCGAAGCCAAGCCCCAAACGATCCCCAGCATGGTTAGAATTGAGCGCAGTCGATTGCGCATCAACGATTGCCAGCCTTGCGCAACTAGTTCTTTCAGAAACATGGTTAACCTATTGATAAATGGTTGGTTAATTAATCAACACTAACATCGCCAGATCCGGTGCGAACCGACAACATGGGCCCGCCGCCCCGCACTTTGCCGATCACCGTCTTGTGGCCTTCCTGCACTTTGCCTTGCACCGTGGTGGCGACCGGGTGATTGATGGTGGCGTCGCCGGAGCTGGTGGCGAGATCGACATCGAAGGCTGCTTGCGAAGGCAGACGCAGATGCACGTTGCCCGAACCGGTGTGGACCCGCCAGGACTCTTTGGGATTCCCGTCAACCTCGATGTCACCGCTGCCCGCGCTGGCGCGCAGTCCGCCCGCGAGGCCGTTCAGGTGAATGTTGCCGGAACCGGTTTCGATGTCGGCATCGCCCAAGCCTGTTTCTTCAAATTCGAGGTCGCCGCTGCCAGCGCGCGCATAAATTGGGCCCGACAGTTTCGCCGCTTGAATGTTGCCGGAGCCGGTGTGAAAGCGCATCTCGCCCGTCAGCCGGGCGAGGCGCAAATCACCGGAGCCGCTTTCCAGTTCGATACGGCCCTTGAGATCGCGAATATCTTGGTCGCCCGAGCCTGTGTGCGAGCGTACAGCAGTTTCGGTCGGAACCGTGATTTCGTAGTCCACGGATAGGTTGTGGACGTCGGCATATTCGATGCGGATGCTGTTGCCGTTTTGATGAATGGGCGGGTTTTGTTGTAGTTCGTGAACTTCGCTGTCGTGCGAGCCGGTTAGCCAACTGCTGTTGGCGTGGATGGTGGCGTGGATTGCGACCGTGCCCGCAGGTCCACTGCGGACGGTGATGTCGCCCGAGTGGGTGAGCACCTCAAGATCGACGGGGCCGGTGACGGTGAGGGTGTGATCGAACTTGCCGACGACCGAGGCGTGCGAAGTGCTGGTGAGGGCCAAGGCGATAAGACCGACCTGTAGGGCAGCGAGTGTGCGAGAGTTCACCATCTTTCTCCTATTCATAACGAAGTGATTCGACCGGTTCCATTTCCGCAGCGCGGCGGGCCGGGTACATGCCTGCCGTAAATGTGATCAAAGACAGAGTTAAGACCGAAGCGACGACCGCCAGCGTGGAAATGGTGGGTTTGGGGATGAAGTCGGGAAGAGGCACGAGTGCCATCAGGACGCAGAGTCCCACTCCACAACCGAGGCCGATGCCGCCACTGACGACGGTGAGCATGGCGGACTCTGCAAAAAACTGTTTCAAAATGTCAGCCTTGGTTGCGCCCATGGCTTTGCGGACGCCGATTTCGCGGGTGCGCTCGGTGACGGAGACGAGCATGATGTTCATGACGCCGATGCCGCCGAGGCACAGCGTCATGATGGCGACGCAGGCGAAGAACAGCGTGATCGTGTCGAAGATGCGCTTCAGCTGTTTGGCGCCATCCATGGTGTCCCAGATGAACAGCGCGTCGAGATCGAGAGCTTCGAAGTGGTGCATGCGGCCCAGTGTGCGGCGGACCTGGAGGACGGTGGCCTCGTGATTATCGGGGTCGCCGACTTCGAAGACGACATTGTCGAGGAATCCGCGCGTGATGCCGGGCTTTTGCGGAGGAGGGAAGTCGCGGGCGATGGCGGAGTATGGAGCGAAAAGCAGATCATTGTCGGGGCCGTTGTAGTTGGAGTTTTGCTTCTTTTTTTCGAGGGAGCCGACGACGGTGTAGGGAATGCCTTGAATGGAAACGGTCTCGCCGATGTCCGGTTGACCGCTGAAGAGCTGGTCGCGGGCGGCGGAGCCTAGCAGCACGACGCGGCGTCCTTCTTTTTCGTCTTCCTCGGAAAGCAAACGGCCTTCCCAGAGCTTGAGTGAACGGAAATCCTGATAGGCGGGCCAAATTCCGGAAACGCCCCGGTTGGCTTGGTTGTGCGAGCTGACTTCCGGAAGCGTGCGGCGCAGTTCGGGGCTGACGCCTTTGACGAGGTAACACTCGTCTTTAATCAGTCTGGCGTCGTCGATGGTGAGTTGAATTTCGCGTCCGGCGGCACGTCCGCCTGCCTGCATGCTGGTGCGTCCGCCCCAGACGATGACGAGATCCTTGCCCAGAGACTTCATGCGCTCGTGCTGATCGGAGCTGAAACCCTTGCCCAGGCCGACCAGGATGATGACTGACGAGATCCCCCAGATGATGCCAAACATGGTGAGGAAGCTGCGCATCTTGTGGGCGCGGAACACCGCCAACGTCTGGCGCAATGTCTCTCGTAGGTTCATGGCCAGTCATGCTGGGTGTGCAATCGGCACACCCGGAACTATTTCCTTGTGTAGGGTTTCAACACTACTGCAGCACCACTTGATCGTTTTCCTTCAGTGGGCTGTCAAGCAACTCGGTCTTGGCGCCGTTGGAGATGCCGACCTTCACCGCGACCTTGCGCTTACCGTCCTTGCCCTTGGGATCCGGCACCTCGACGGAGGCTTTCTTGTCGCTGTCGTAGATGAGTGCGCCTTCCGGAATTTGCAGCACGTTCTTGTGCTCTTCGAGAATGACTTCGGCGTTCGCCGTCATGTTGGCCTTGAGTTCACCCCCCGGATTATTGATGGAGGCGCGAACCTCGAAGGTGGTGACATTGTCTTTCTCCACGCCCATGGGAGAA
>JAYTQD010000518.1:0-1091 GCA_043746935.1 Acidobacteriaceae bacterium
TTGATCCGCGGCAACAACATAGCATCCATTCGCGGACGAATCGCACCATGCTGAGAGGTAAAGGCCAATCGATAACCGCCGCGCCGCAAGACTGCGGCGACGGTGTTATTAAAGTCCGCCCGCGTTCCATAGGGATAGGCGAAGGAGGTCACGGACTTGCCTAGCCCACGTTCCAGCGCGGCACGTGAGCCGAGAATCTCTTCCTCGGCTTCGCCGATCGACATACGCCCGATCGAGCGATGCGTCACGGCGTGAGACCCAACAACCACGCCCGCATTTAATAACGAATGCAGTTCGCTCCAAGCCATGTAGTCTTCTTTCGGCAGTTCGCCCTGTTGATTTGGCTCGATCGCTTTGCGGCCGATGTTACCGCTGCTGACGAACACCACCGCCGGAATGTTGTAGTGCTTGAGTATCGGCAGCGCATGAGTTCCGACGCTGCTGCATCCATCGTCGATGGTGACAAGTACCGAACCGTGTTTAAGCTGCTTTCCGTGGTGGACAAATGCCTCCACCTCCGCCAGCGAGACCGCTAGACCCCGCTCAGCGAGCCACGCCATCTGCAGGGCGAAATCATTTGGCGCTACGCAAAATGGATCACGGTGCACCTTTCCAAAACGGTGGTAAGTTAACACTCGCACTGAAGGTTTTGCGTGGGGGCCGGCGGTCGTTACCCAATGCGACGCCCAATGACACAGAGCCATGCCTTTACGCGCGGTCTTCTTGATCTGCCAACGGAGGGAAGAGGTCATGGAAAAAACTTATTGATTGACGAATGCGCGAGAAACGGTGCGCCGACTCATTGCCAGTATAGACCGGCTTTTAGCTTTGGGTACTACGTGCTAAGTCTTTGGGTAGTTCCCGAATAATACGCATAAGGAATTTGGGATTGCCGAGCAAGTATCGGCGCCACTTGTGCGGTTGCTGGAGCAACAGTTGAAGCCACTCGAAACCCTGCTGGCGCACCCAACCAGGTGCACGCTGCAGGTCGCCCGCCCAATGGCTAAATAATCCACCAACACCAACGCAAACTGGCACTCGCAGTTGCTTCTGATAGCGGTGTATCCAACGCTCCTGCAGCGGATTGCCCA
>JAYTQD010000519.1:0-1091 GCA_043746935.1 Acidobacteriaceae bacterium
GCAATACAACGCAATCGCCGCGCCATAGAACCAGCGAGGGCTGATGCTCGATAACGAAGGAATGTCGGAAACCTCTTTTCCACTCTACTTCACTTCGGGGGGACATTCGCTTGACTGCGTGAAGTCTGGATCGATAAGCGCAATTTTAGAAGTTCGGCTCTGACGAGTACTAGAACGTTCCATTACGTACACTACTCTCATCTTGCTGATGCCCCCAAAGATAGCTTGACCGATTCCAAAGAGCGACCCTATAATTGACCCTGACCCACTAAATTCGGCGACGCGTCGCAGGCGTCGAAACATATCTATACACAAGGATGTCCACGTGAAAATCAAAGGTTCCATTCCGGCACTCATTCGAGTCTCAACGATCTTAATAATCTCGGCGGCAGGCTTAGTGCGCGCCGACATCACTCTCGTCGGTCCCGATACAACGACACAAGGATCCTGGAACGGAAAATTCGGCCAGGACGGTTTCTTGATCGCCAACGGCGCAAGCAGCATGCCCTCATACGGCACCGCCGCAGTCAGCGGAGCCGCTACTTTTACCTGGGCTGGTCTGACGTCTGATGTCCGGGCGTTGCAGAGTGGAAGTGGTTCCTCCGCCCGCATCGCATCCACCTACTACGCCAATAATTTCAACGTCAACGTCAGCGTCAATGACGGTACGCTGCACCCGGTTTCATTGTATTTCCTTGACTGGGACACCACCAGCCGCACGCAGACGGTTACGGTCATGGATGCGGGCACCAACGCCGTTCTCGATACCCAGAGCATCAGCGGCTTCAACGCTGGCAAGTATTTCACCTGGAACGTCAGGGGCAACGTGAGAATCAACATCACCGCCGCCGGCGGAGGCAGCGCCGTCCTCAGCGGGATCTTTTTTGGTCTCAACGTGAACGCCCCACCACCGCCGCCTGGCGGAGGCGGCGGGTCCACTTCCGCCACTCCGATTGGGCAGGACACAACCACTCAGGGAAGCTGGAAGGGCAAATACGGCTCTGATGGCTACTACGTCGCCAACGGAATCAGTCAGGCTGCGTCCTACGGGTCGGCGACGGTAACCGGAGGGGCAACCTTTACATGGGCCT
>JAYTQD010000520.1:0-1089 GCA_043746935.1 Acidobacteriaceae bacterium
GCCCATGGCGAAGCGTAAGGCCAGCAAGAAATCAGCGGATATTGTCGCCCCCAGCAGCGGGGTAGCGGCCTATGGCCATCCCGAGGCGGCGAGCCCGAGCCGGCCGGAGATTGGCGCCCAGGCGCATTTCAAAAAGGCCAAGCCGGCAGCCCGGTACCGCTATGACTCCTCGCTTGCCCCCGAACTCAACTGGGACGGCCAGAACCCGGCACGCGAGGAAGGCGAAGCCTTGCTGCGCGCCATCGAAGAGGCCACCACGCTGGAGGAAGCAAAGGCCGCCGCCGCGCGCTTGAAGGCCCTATCCCGCCCCTTTCTCAACTGGACCGGCAAGGCTGAGCGCCTGTCTTTTGATGTGCCGACCTTGCCGCTGTTCGTCCACGAACGTCTCTCCACACTTGCCATCCTGGAAACCCTGAAGGGACACAAGCACGACCGCCAGATGGGCTTGTTCGACGAGGTCTTTGGTGTTGCCGAGCGCGACCTCTCGGATCAGGTGCTGCGCGCCTACGAGTTCGAGGACAACTGGGTCAATCGCCTGATCCTCGGCGATTCGCTGGTAGTGATGAATTCACTGTTGCACTACGAGAGCCTGGGTGGCCAGGTGCAGATGATCTATATCGATCCGCCCTATGGCGTGAAATTTGGATCGAATTTTCAGCCCTTTGTACGTCGCCGCGAGGTCAAGCACAACGAGGACGAAGACATCAGCCGCGAGCCGGAGATGGTGCAGGCATACCGGGATACCTGGGAGTTGGGGCTACATTCTTATCTGAGCTACCTACGCGACCGGCTGCTATTGACTCGGGAGTTACTGCATCCGTCGGGGTCGGTATTTGTGCAGATCTCGGATGAGAACTTGCATCATGTGAGAGAGGTGATGGATGAAGTGTTTGGTGCCGAGAATTTTATAAGCCAGATCTCATTCCAAACCACCTCGGGTTTCGAAACCAAAACCATAGCAACGCTGGGCGATTTTCTGCTTTGGTACGGTCGCGATAGCGCTCAGACCTATGTGCAAAAGGTCTATCAAGAACAAGAGGTCGAACTTGGGGAGGGGAACGCTAAGTGGCTGATGCTCCCCAATGCGAC
>JAYTQD010000521.1:0-8364 GCA_043746935.1 Acidobacteriaceae bacterium
GATGATTCCGGGGAAGATGGTGAAGGGGATGGGCGGGGCGATGGATTTGGTGGCGGGGGCGCGGCGGGTTGTTGTTGCAATGGAACATTGTACGAAGACGGGTGCGCCGAAGATTTTGGAGAAGTGTACGTTGCCTCTGACCGGGGTTGGAGTGGTGGATACGATTGTTACGGAGATGGGGTATATGCGGGTGACGGCGAAGGGGATTGTGCTGGAGGAAGTGGTGGCGGGGCTTTCGGCGGAGGATGTGCAGAAGGCGACCGGGACGCGGTTGATGGTGAGCGCAAATTTGAAGGTGATGGAAGGGTAGGAGAGTCCCCGGCTGGACGGCCGAGGGCGGCCGTCCCCACGTTGAATTTAGAGGCGGCCGGGAGCGGCTAGGAGTCTTGCGGGGAATAGCAAGATCGCGCGCAGGAGTGAGAAGACGCCTTCCACGGCGATGCCTACGATGCGGAAGGGCAGCAGTAGGAGCCAGATCAGCGGATAGAGCACTAGAGCTAGCAGTGCCACTGGCCAGCAGAATAGAAACAGTACACACCACAATAGAAATGTGAACATGGAAGCCTCTCTGTTAAAGATACGGGGATGGTGTGGGGAAAGTTCCGTAGAGCTATCAACACCCGCCCTGTCGCAAAGAGCGCGACAAGGACGGGGCACCCCGCCACCCCCCGTGGGCCGGTTAGCGCAGGTACTTCTTGAAGAAGGCTTGCGTGCGGGCGTCGGCGCGGGCGCGGGTTTCCGGGGTGAAGTGGTGGCCTTCGTTGGGGTAGATTTCGATTTCGTAGGGGACGTTGCGCTCTTCTAAAGCCTTTTGCAGGCTATAGGCTTCGGCTACTGGGACGACGGTGTCGGCGTCGCCGTGGAGGATTAGGGTGGGCGGGAGTTGGCGGAGGAAGGGGCGGATTTCACGGGGGAGGCCGCCGAAATACTCCGCTACGGCTTTGATGCGAGGGTCGATGCCGCCCAGTGAGAGGGCGAGGTAGGCTCCGAGGGAGAAGCCGAACGCGCCGATTTTTTGGGGGTCGACGGTGGGTTGGTTGGCGATGAGGCTGACTGTGTCCCAGAGGGTTTTCATCCAGAGAGGGAAGTTGAGGAACATCTGGGGCATTTGGGCTTCGGTGGTGCCGGTGCGGTCGAAATAGTGAGGGACGTAGACATTGAAGCCGAGCTGGGCGAGAGGTCGTGCGGTTTCACCGAAGGTGTCGTGGCCGCCGCCGGAGCCGTGGAGGCCGAGGATGGCGGGACGCGGAGTGGTTGATTCAGGAATGAAACAGTCGGTGGCGATGGTTTTGCCGCCGCTGACGAAGGAGACCTGGAGTTCTGAGACTGAATTCACAGTCATCTCAGTCGAATTTCAACGGGTGGTGGATTAGTTCTTTGAGCGACTCGGTGAAGGGGGAGCGGGCTATGCCGCGCTCGGTAATGATGGCGGTTACGTATTTTGCCGGGGTTACGTCGAAGGCTGGGTTGGCGATGCTGACGCCATCGGGAGTGATTTGCTTGCCGCTAAAGTGGGTGACTTCCTTCGGGTTGCGTTGCTCGATGGGGATGCCGTTGCCGTCCGGGGTGTTGAGGTCGATGGTGGAGAACGGGGCGGCTACGTAGAAGGGAACGTTATTTTCCTTGGCTAGAACAGCAACCTGATAGGTGCCGATTTTGTTGGCGGTGTCACCGTTGGCGGCGATGCGGTCGGCGCCGACGACGATGGCTCCGATTTTGCCGGCACGCATCATGCTGCCGGCGGCGGAATCGGGGAGGACGGTGGTGGGGATGCCGTCTTTCATGAGTTCCCAGGCAGTGAGGCGCGCGCCTTGGAGGAAGGGGCGGGTTTCGTCGGCGAAGACGTGGAGTTTTTTGCCGCTTTCGACGGCGGCGCGGATGACGCCGAGCGCTGTTCCATATCCGGCAGTGGCGAGAGCGCCGGCGTTGCAGTGGGTGAGAACATTGCCGATGGCGGGGAGCAGGACTGCGCCGTGGCGGCCCATGGCCTGGTTGGAGGCGATGTCTTCGACGTGCATGCGTTTGGATTCTTCGACCAGGGCGGCTTTGATTTCCGGGACTGGGAGATGGGCTACCTGGTCAAATTTCTGGTTCATGCGGTCGATGGCCCAGAAGAGATTGACGGCGGTGGGGCGGGTGGCGGCCAGGATTTTGGAGATCTTATTGAGGTCGGCGCGGAGGGCGGGGACGTCTTTGGCATCGGAGTTTTGGATGCCGATGGCAACGCCCATGGCCGCGGCCACGCCGATGGCGGGCGCTCCGCGGACGACCATGGTGGTGATGATGTCAGCGACCTGCTGGTAGTTGGTGGCGGTGATGTAGGTTTCTTCGGTGGGAAGCTTGGTTTGGTCGATGAAGCGGATGCCGGTGGTGGTCCATTCGAGAGTGATGATCATTGCGGTCGGTATCCTTAAATTGGCTATCGGTCTAAAGTCCCGCCCTGTCGCAAAGAACGCGACAAGGACGGGGCACCCGGTTTAGATAGTTATGACCCATTTATGAAATGTTTCCGTCGTGCAAGAGTTTTTTGTGTTCGGCGCGGACTTCGGCGGCTTGGAAGATGCTGATGAAGGGTGCGGGCTGGGCGGCTTGTTCTACCTGGGGTCGGCCGTTGGCCTCTTCGCGTTCGACCAGGCACATAGCGCCGACTACTTCGAATCCGAATTCACGGGCGGCTTGGATGGCTTGAATGGTGGATGCGCCTGTGGTGCAGACGTCGTCGACGATAACGACTCGGGATCCCTTTTCGCGAAAGCCTTCGATGCGCTGTCCGGTGCCGTGTTGCTTTTCGGCTTTGCGGACGAGGAAGCCGTGGAGTGCGCCGGCGTTGTGAGAGGCGGCTACCGAGGCGGCTACTACGATGGGGTCGGCGCCCATGGTGAGGCCTCCGATGGCTAGAGGATGCCAGCCTTGGGCTTGGATTTCTTCGAGAAAAACTTCTCCGGTAAGGCGAGCGCCCTGGGCGTCGAGCGTGGTGGTGCGGCAATCGACGTAGTAATCGCTGGAGCCGCCGGAGGAGAGTTTGAAGTCTCCCAGGCGGAAGGATTTTTGGGCGAGGAGGCGGAGGAGATTCTGACGCACGGGGGACATGAAAATCTAGGGTAACACGGGGTTTGCTGGCGGGAGTCTCTCACGCGCACGGGCGGGGACGTCCGTGCCTCCATCGGCAAGCTGGGTTAGCGGGCGATGTGTTCGAGGTGGCGGAAGTGGTCGGTGGCGAAGTACATGCCTCCGAAGAGCGTGCTGTTATAAGCGAAGTGGATGAGAAAACTGGAAGCGAGTGATTTGGTTTGGGCACGGGTGAAGGTGAGGACGGAACTGACGAGGAACAGCACGAGCACGGGAGCCCAAGCGTTGCCGAGCTGATCACTGTGGACGAGGGCGAACGATGCGGCGGTGAGGAGGAAAGCGAGGGTGATGCCGAAACGGGTGGCGGCTATGCCGGGTTGGAGTTTGAGGCCGAGGACGGTCATGGCGAGAACGAGCAATAGGAGCGCTACGGAAACTCGCTCCAGAGAAAGGCGGGAGAGGTGGGAGGCGAACAGAGCCCAAGAAAAGTAGATCAAGCCGGGCAGGATGACTTTGGCGGCGCCGGCGAGTTGGTTCTCCAAGGCGCGTTTTGCGAACAGTGCCAGGGTGAAGAATAAGACGGCAACCGCGAGCAGCCCGCCGCCGATGGGAGGGCGCCATTGGGCAGCGAATCCCAAGGGTACGAGCAGAAGGAAAATGAGGCGACCGCGGCGGATGCGTTGTTTGTCATTGAGAACATCTCGCAGCCAGCGATTGGAGATGGGGTAGAGCAGGCCGCGGAAGAGGGTTTCCTCGATGAAGGGGGCGATGGCGACGCCGAACAAAGCCATGAGTTGGGGTGCACCGGGTTGGCGGAAAATTTCTTCGATGGGCAGAGACTTTGGCACGGGCAGGAGTTTTTCGAGAAGGCCGGCCACCATGGCAAGCGTCATGCCAGCAAGGACGAATCCGGTCCAGCGAAGGCCACTGGGCCAATTCCAGTTCAGAGCAGACCAGAGAGGGACGCGGCGCATGCCGGCGAGCAAGTAAAGGACCACGAACATTACCAAGTAGGCAGCGCCCATGGCGGGGATGACGATCCACACGCTGGGGTTGCGGGTGACTTGTTCGATGGGCCCTGGGTGCCTGCTATGGAGGATGCCTACGCCCACCGCGCTGAAGAGGAAGATTCCGAAGAACATGGTGCAGGCGAGGATGAAGAAGTCGAGGCCGGACCAGACGGGGTGTTCCATCCATGGGCCGGAGGGCTCGGGTGTTTCGGGGGTGGAGAAAGTGGGGGCGATTGCATCGCCCGGTGCGGGGAACTCGGAGTATGGGATTTGAGGGGAATCCAAGGATAGTCCTTCTCTATGAATTTACATGAAAAGGCTGCACGGGCGGGGACGTCCGTGCCTCCATGGATTTGTTGAGAGCAGATGCAGAATCTGGGTGGGAAACCTATTATGGGCGCTAGCCAGAAGCCGCGACGGCAGATGCATAGGATTTCGGATGAGATGAAGATTTGGTCGGCGATGCTGGCGGCTGAGGTTACGGAATGGCCGGGGGTGACGACGAAACATTTTTTTGGGTCTACGGCGCTGTACCGCAAAGAAGTGATCTTTGGGGCGGTGCCCAGGACGCGCGGCTTGAATTCGTCGAACTCTTTGATTGTTAAGATGGCTTCGCTTACGCCGCGAGTGTTGGCGAGGCTGGAGAAGGATGTTCACATTCAGGAAACTGTGATGCAGAATGCGCGGTGGTTTTCGTACGAGATGGAAGCGGATGGAGATTTGCGTGGGGCGTTGGAGTGGTTGGGTGAGGCTTATGAGGGGGCGGGGAAGAAGCGCTAGGTTTTTACGTTTAGGACGCGTCTTTCGCAATCTTTAGGTGATGGTCGCTCGCGCCGGATTCCGGGACACTGCCGTCATTCACAATCACTTCAAGCGGTTCGGTGGGCGTGGCAATGCGGGTCACAGCTTTGGTTTTACCTCGGACTTCCAAGCGCTGCGTGAAGTCGCCTGCGGTAGTGTGAATAGTTACAGATACCTCCGCTCCGGCGGCGCCTGCATTCGCTACGGTGATGGCGACGACGAAATTCGTGCCGTTGGCGAGGCGCGCATTGGCGGATTCGATGTGGAAATCCGGAAGGCCCGCATCCGTGTAAACCCAATCGTGAAAGAACCAGCCGAGATCGCGCTTGGATTGCGCTTCCAGCAAGCGCTGTAGGTAGGTGGGGTCTTGATCTTTGTCGGGACTGTACTCGTGCAGGGCGCGCTTGAGTGCCGCGTCGCCGAGCATGTCCCGCAGCATCCACCAGACCAAGGCGGCTTTGCTTCGGTAGAAAACTTCCTGTGTGGCTTCGGCTAGAGGTTCGCCTGTGCCCGACTTTTCCGCCTGTGCGACGGCGTCGCGATGAGGAGCTAAATAGGCTAAGGCCGCCTGGCGCCCGTCTTTTTCCTGGCTGAGTGCCTGGGCAAAGTGCGCCGCTCCTTCGTAAATCCAGAGCCGTGGCGATGGGAAAGAGGCATGAGTGAGTTGATGAACGATCAAGTTCTGTTCCATTTGTGGATGCGTTTTCGCGAGTGACAGCAAGAGCCAATTTCCTGCCTCGAAGGGAGCGGCTTCGGGATCGGCGAGGTCGATTACTTCGAGATTTTCATGGGGTGCGCCGAACCAATCCTTGATGAGGTAGGCGGAGCGGTCGGAGGTTTTGGCGAGTTCTTGCGCGGTGCTGGTATCTGGCGCGGCCACGTGGATTCGCAATGGCGGTGCGACGGTCTGCTGAAAGTTGCCGACAACGAAGAGCGGATTGGCCCAGCCGAGCGCTTCGAACACGCAGCCGGAAAGCGTGGTTAGGCCGCTGACGGAGTTTTCGGCAGCCGTGCAACCCTTGCCGTTCGTTAGGAGTTCGGGTTGTTCGGAGGCGTTGGGGAGCAGGGCAATCGTTAGTTCCATTTTAGATATGGCGTGGCGCGCCTTCCATTTTCCCAGGGCGGTGAACATCGCGGGTCCATCGGAAAGATTTTGTGCTTCGAGAGCCACCGGATACCAAGTGACATAGCCCACGCCGCGCACGGCAGTGAAGTCCTTGCCGATTTGATCCCAATCACTATGGCGAGCGACGGCCTCCGGCGTGCCCACGCGCGTGAGCCGCGCGGCGTCCAAGAGAATGACGCCTTCGTAGCTAATCGCGAGCGTGATCGACTCTTTTGGAACAACGTCGCGGGGCAGCGTGATGATGGCTTCGGAAAGTTCGCCGGTGTGGTCGATATCGGAGGTGTAAGGCTGACGAATAAATTGCACCGCGAGAGTGGACTCCGGGGACTGGGGATTTGATAGTAAGCGGATGGAGCGCCAATTCAAGCTGGAGGAAATCTGTAACGCTACGATCCGCTGCGGTTGCGAAGAATCATTGCGTAGCGTGATTGTTCCGTGGGCACCCAAACGATGTTGCGCCGGGTCGAGGCGGAGGTTGAGATCGTAATGAGAGGCCGTAAAGGCTTCGCGGTCGAGGGCGACGCCGCTAGCGAGAAGCGCGAGAACAGCGCCAAGCACGAGGAGAGACTTCATTTTCTTTTGGATGCGCTCGGGGAGCCTGACAAGCGCCGCTGGCGCACAATTTCATACAACACGATTCCTCCGGCTACGGAAACATTCAGCGAAGGGACTTTGCCAAGCATGGGGATGGAAACCAGGAAGTCGCAGTGCTTACGCACTAAATCGTGGACGCCCTTGCCCTCTGCGCCCAGGACCAGCGCGCAATCCATTTTGTAATCGATGGAGTCGTAGGACTGCGGAGCGCGCTCATCGAGGCCGATGGTCCAGATATTGCGGGACTTTAGATCTTCCAGCGTGCGGGAAATATTTGTGACTTTGGCGACCGGCAGATGCTCACTGGCTCCGGCGGAGGCTTTGGCGACGGTGCCGGTTACGCCCACGGCGCGTCGTTCCGGAATAATAACGCCATCGGCGCCCGCAGCGTCGGCAGTGCGCAGGATGGCGCCAAGATTGTGAGGATCTTCGACGCCGTCCAGGACTACTAAGAGTGCGTGTTCGCCGCGGCGCTTGGCGAGCAGGTCATCGACATCGCAATATTTTTTTGCGGAGGTAACGGCGACCGCGCCCTGATGGCCGCCATTTCCGGCAAGGCGGTCGAGATCCTGGCGGGTGATGAGCCGGACGCTGACGCCGGCGTGCTTGCATTCGTCGATGAGCTTCTGCAAGCGGTCATCGTGGCGCTCGCGGGCGACGGCGACATACTGAATCGCCCGCCCGCGCGACTTGAGAGCCTCGCGCACGGGGTTGATGCCGTAAATCGATTCCATCCAATTAGTTTACGGGTTCGTCCGATACACTGTCTTTTGAGAAATCCTATGCCTGACGTTTTCATTGTTTCTGCGGTTCGTACGCCGATTGGTAAATTTGGAGGCGCTTTGGCGTCGCTGACGGCGGTCGATTTGGGCGTGGTTACGGCGAAGGCTGCGATGGAGCGGGCTTCCGTCGATCCGAAACAGGTCGAAGAAGTTATTTTTGGCAATGCACGGCAGGCTGGTGGAGGGCCGAATCCCGCGCGGCAAATTTCCATGCGCAGCGGCGTGCCGCAGGAAGTCCCTGCTTACACCGTTAACAAAGCGTGCGCGTCCGGCTTGAAGTCGATTGCACTCGCGTACCAGGAAATTCTTCTGGGAAACTCCGAGTGCATTCTGGCGGGGGGCACGGAGTCGATGTCGCGTCTGCCGTATTACTTGGAGGGGGCGCGCTTTGGCTACCGGCTGGGGAATCAGGAAATTGTCGATGGCATGTACCGCGACGGATTTTTTTGCCCGATGGCGCAGATGTTGATGGGAGAAACGGCGGAGGTTCTTGCTGCGCAGTATAAGATTTCTCGCGAGGAGCAGGATCAGTTTGCTCTTACTTCGCAGCAGCGCGCGGCGGAAGCGATTGCACAGGGGCGATTCCAGAACGAACTTGTGCCGGTGACGATTGCAGGGAAGAAAGGGCCGCAGGTGATTGCGGCGGACGAGCATCCTTTTGCAGGGGCGTCGCTGGAGAAGCTTGGCAAGTTGGCGCCGGTGCTTTCTAAAATTGGCACTATTACGGCAGGGAATTCCTCGGGCATTACGGACGGCGCGGCTGCTGTCATCGTTGCCAGCGCGGGATTCGTCCAACGCCATAACCTAAAACCGCTCGCCCGCGTTATGGCCGTAACATCAGCGGGCGTCGATCCCAAAATCATGGGCATCGGCCCAGTCCCAGCAATCCATAAAATGGAACAGAAACATCAACTCAAGTTAGCGGACTTCGATCTGGTCGAACTGAATGAAGCCTTCGCGGCACAGGTGCTCGCCTGCGACC
>JAYTQD010000522.1:0-1088 GCA_043746935.1 Acidobacteriaceae bacterium
GCATGGCGGACCAGATCCGGACGGTTCCGGACAAACCAGTCGATGTTGGCGAGGAACTCCGGATGGTCCTGCAATTCCGCGGTGCTCAGCACTTCCACCGCGAAGAGCGGAATCAGACCCACCAGTGACCGCACACGGAACCGGTGAAATTCCCCATTGGGATAGCGCAGGACGTCGTAGAAGAATCCGTCTTCTTCGTCCCAGAGCTGAAACTCGCGGCCGCCCATGTTCTTCATGGCGGCGCCGATGTAAATGAAGTGCTCGAAAAATTTAACCGCCAGCCCCTGGTAGGTCTTGTTTTCTTTTGAAAGCTCCAGCGCGATGCGCATCATGTATACGCAGAAGAAGGCCATCCATCCGGTGCCGTCGGATTGCTCCAGAATGGCTCCGTTCGGTAATTTTTCGCTGCGGTCCACCACCGTGATGTTGTCCAGGCCGAGGAATCCGCCCTCAAAGACGTTGTTCCCCTGGCTGTCCACCTTGTTCACCCACCAGGCAAAGTTGATCAGCAGTTTGTGGAAGCATTTCTCCAGAAATTCGCGATCTCCTTTCCCTGTGCGCCGCCGCTCGCTGTCGTACACGCGCCAGCAGGCCCAGGCGTGAACTGGTGGATTCAAGTCTGAAAATTCCCACTCATAAGCGGGGATCTGTCCGTTGATGTGCTGGAACTGTTCAAACAACAGGAACCATAGATTGTCCTTGGCAAAACCGGGATCAACTAGCGCGAGCGTCACGCACTGAAACGCAAGATCCCAGGCCGCGAACCATGGATACTCCCACTTATCCGGCATGGATAGGATGCGCATGGTGTTCAAGTGGCGCCAGTGTTTATTGCGGCTGTGTTTGCGGCGCTCGGGCGGCGGGCATTGTGGATTGTCCCCCTCCAGCCATAAATTCACATCGAAGATGTAGATTTGCTTGCTCCACAGCAGACCCGAAAGCGCCTGCCGTTGGATCATGCGTTCCTCCGCTGATGCGTGGGCGGGATGGACGCTCTGGTAAAACTCATCCGCATCCAGTTTTCGCGCGGCGACAATCTCATCCACATCGCGCAGAGGATGGTCAAGCTGCTCTGGAGTCAATCGCAG
>JAYTQD010000523.1:0-8349 GCA_043746935.1 Acidobacteriaceae bacterium
TAGCCGTGCCGCTGGATAAAGTGGCGGATCTCAAACGTTTCTACCAGATCATCAACGGTGACGAGCGAAACACGGCAGTGCTGAAGCCGTCTGGACCCAAATGATGTAAGCGTTCTGGAGAACCTGTTAAGCCGCTGCGCTCCGGTCCACACTAGCATTGCGAATCGCCGCCAGCAAAATTCCCTCGGTATCCGAGGTCTGGCAGTAGTCGCTGGCGCCAACATCAAGAGCGGCAGCCCACATGGCTTCGTCGGCCACGCGATGGGTGCAGACGATGCACACGCCGGGAAAGTCGCGATGCATCCGCGCCACCAAATCTAGATGCGCTCCTTCCATGTCCAGCACCAGAACTTCGGCGCGATATTTCACGAGCGTGGAGTGGACGTCTTCAACGGAGTCGGCCACATTCACGGAGTGAAAAAGATGCGACAAGGCATCGGCCAATGCTCGCGCAACCCTGGGGTCTTCCTGCCATACAACGACGCTTAAGGGCGTCATAGTTCACCCCTTTCCAAGCATTCCCGCCTTGCGACGGGCTACTGCGACGGGCGCCGCAGGTCTTTTCTACTTGCGAGCTACTACGAACGAAAGGATTAGTTCTTCACCTTTTCGTTACCTTTTCATTCGCAGGCTCAAACGCTTCCGCTTGGAGTTTCCCATTTTGCTTCAATAGAATCTCGACTTTTCCCTCGGCCTGCTCCAGTTCCTTGCGGCACTGTCCGGAGAGCTGCATACCTTCCTCGAAGAGAGTCAGGGACTTCTCCAGGGAAACTTCGCCTTTTTCCAAATCAACAACAATTTTTTCCAGGCGTTGCAGGGATTCCTCGAATTTCAACAATGAGCCAACTCCTTGATCTAATTCTATGCCCATGAGAGGGGGCAAGGGAAAGTGCTTTTTCGGGAAAGTTTACGTCGAAAGGGCAGGGTGCCGAGCCGCCGGATCAGGTAAGCGCTTAAGCTACCGTGGGGCGTCTCTCGCCCAACGCTTCGAGTACGTCGACGGCTAAGGAGTAGCGGCCTAGAGGGGCGCTGATCTGCGCGCCTTGCAGGCGATCTCGCACGGCCAGCAGCATTTCGCGGGCGATGGCCACGCCTTCGGCCCGAGCTTCATCGGGCGAGGCGGCTCGGGCCATGCGTTCCATGATGGAATTGGGAACGGAAACCTTCAACTCATCGCGCATGAATTCCGCGTTGCGCAGTGAAACTAAAGGCCAAATGCCAGCAATCACCGGAATCCGGCAGGACTCGATGCGTCGCAAAAAAGCCTCCAGCAGGGAGAGATCGAACACCGGTTGCGTGACGGCGTACTGTGCGCCGGCCTCGACCTTGTATTCAAAGCGGCGGACTTCTTCGTCGAGATTGGCTACGCCCGGGTTTGCGCCCACACCGATGACGAATTGCGTGGGGATGCCGATGGGGTTGCCGCCGATATCCAGGCCGCGGTTCAGGTTGTGCACAATGTTGACCAGGCCGATGGCATCGACATCGAACACGGCCGTTGCGTCAGGATAGCTGCCCATTTTCGGCGGGTCGCCGGTGATGCAGATCAGATTCTTGATGCCCATGGCGGCGGCACCCAGCAGGTCGGACTGAATGCCCAAGACGTTCCGGTCGCGGCATGTGTAGTGGAGGATGGCCTCAATGTCCACGTTCTTCTGCATCAGCAAAGAGAGTGCCTGATTGCTCATGCGAGCCGAGGCGCGCGGACTGTCTGGAATATTGATGGCGTCCACGCCGACGGACTTCAAGTATTTGCCGCCTTCGATTTCCTTACGGCTGTCCATGCCCTTGGGCGGGACAATCTCTACCATCGTGATGAATTCGCCGCGCACCAGCTTCACGCCCAGGTTTGACCGCTTTTCCAGCGCGACTTCCTCGACTGCGGTTTCGTGCGTAGCATGTCGGGCAATGTGCGCGGTCGGTGTTTTTGTTTTCACGCCGCCCGCGCGGAGCATCGACTTCATGACGCGAATGTGTTCGGGTGTGGTGCCGCAGCATCCGCCGATCAGCCGTACGCCCGCATTGGCAAATTTGCGCGTGTAGCTGGCCATGTACTCCGGCGAGCACAGATAAATATTGCGTCCCTCGACCGAGCGCGGAATGCCGGCATTCGGTTGCGCCGCCAGAGGCAGATCGGTAAAGCGGCGCATCTGCTCGACCGCATCCAGCATGGCTACGGGGCCTACGCTGCAATTGCACCCCACAACATCCGCGCCCCACTCTTCCATGCGTAGGGTAAAGGTTTCGGGACTCGATCCATCGAGGCAGTTGCCTTCCTCGTCGATGGTGACCTGGGCGACCACCGGGATCTTGGGATCCACATCGCGGGCGGCCAGAATGGCTTGGTGCAGTTCATCCAGGTAGCCAAAAGTTTCGAGGATCAGCAGATCCACGCCGCCCTCGACTAGGGCTGCGATTTGATCGCGAAAGGCGGCTCGTGCTTCTTCGCGCGAGACTTTGCCGAGGGGTTCAATGCGAATTCCCAGGGGACCGACCGACCCGGCCACGTAAGCGTCGAAGCTCTTGGCGGCCTCGCGGGCGAGCTTGACTCCGGCGAGGTTGATGGCGTGGACCTTATCGGCAAAGCCATAATTGAGCAGACGAAACGAAGTGCTACCAAACGTATTGGTTTCAATGATATCCGCGCCAGCTTGCAGGTATTCCAGGTGAATACTACGAATTAAATCCGGCTGCGAGAGATTGAGCTCATCGTAGCAACGATTGATGAATATGCCCTTGGCATACAGAACCGAGCCCATGGCTCCATCGCAGAGGAGGGGGGCGTCCTTCAGCCGATCAAGAAAATGTGTGGCCATTGTTAAGCAGGATACTAGAGTGGCTGCTGGCTTGCCAGAGTGGGGCAGGTCCAGAAGAGACAGGAGCTTGCAGGGCACGGCTCGCCTGGAACCAGACTGGAACCCAAAGGCGGACTTTTCTTGCTCATGGGTTGCTATAATCCTTGTTTCTGCATCTAAGCATTTATTCCACAAGCGGTTCCGGAGCTCCCAGTTTGAAGCAAAAAGTCATTTTTTCTTTCTTGTTATGCGGGTTGGCCAGTTGGATTGCCTGCGGTAAGAGTTATCCCAACGGCGGTGGCGGGACGACCACGATCCTGCCACATCGGGCCTTGATCTCGAATCTGACCAGCTCCAGGGTCGATATTGCCGACACCAGCCGCGATCTGATCGTGACCACAATGTCCGGGGATTTGCCGGGGAAGTTGCTGCTTTCGAACGATAAGAAGTTCACGGTATCGCTCAGTCCGATTGATAATTCCGTGGACTTGTTTCTGAACGCTAGGCAAACGGGAATTGGCGCTGCAAACCTGGCCGGGGCCAGTCAGAGCATCGTACTCACCGTGGATAACGGCTTGCTTCTGGGCGCTGTGCCAACAGAAGCCGGTCCCTTGGGGCAGGCTCCGGGCGCGGTGGATGTGGTGACGGTAGCGATTACAACCACCAACTCGACCACCAGTGCAACGATGACGCGGCAGCCCTCGATTTTCTTGCCTGGAGCACGTTTCCTTGCCGCGAGTCCGAATACGAACGCGATGGTGGCAATGAGCGATTTGGTTCCCAACCCCGCTAACCTGGGAGGACCATCGGGGCGAGTCTGGGCGATCCAGACAAGCCTGGTGAATACCAACACTCAGCCGTATGTGGAAGTGCTAAGTCCGCTTTGGGATCATCCAGTTTTTGCCCTTGGCAGCGCCGACAATAGTTCAGCGTACGTACTCAATTGCGGACCTGAATGCGGTGGAATTCAAGCGAGCATCGTGCTGTTCACTTTTCCGACCCAAGCCAACCCGGTTCCGGTTGTGGGGAGTCCGCTTCCGATTCCCGGCGGTGCAACGGTGGCGTTCCGCAACGGAAACAATCTCTACGTGGCGGGAAGCGTTGGTTTGGTTGGGACGCTGACTACGGTGGACCTCGCTACGTTGACCATTACCGGTTCGTACACCATCGCAGACGGCTACCATGACCACGTCACGCTAGGGGCCAATAACCAGCTCTTTATAGGAGCACGTGGCTGCACCGTCACCCGCGATACTTCAGTCCCTCCCAACCCACTCAAGGGGTTTGGGTGTCTATCGTTGTTTGATACGGCTAAGTTGACTGCGAAGATTAAACCGCCCAAGCCCTTCATACCTCCAGCTACAGATCCCGGCAACGACGACGTCACAGGCATGACTCCGATTGCCAATCGCAATGAGGTTTATGTGATTGAGGCGGCGGAGTTAGAGATTTATGACACCACTACGGGTCTGGCCAAGGTGTTCACCAATCCGCCGAATATTATCGGGCAGGGCGTGGATGTAGTGGCGGTCGACTTCTAGTCGCCCCAAAAAACGATGGCCGCCCGTGCCTCCATTGACAATCGACGAGATGGAATTTTACTGACGTTCCAAATCAAGATTATCCGGAAGAGCCGGTATGCTCACCAGCAGCACCACTATGGTGCTGAGAGCCATCACACCCGCTAACAGATACAATCCACTCTTGAAATTGCCGCTGGACGTTCGAGCCAGCCCCAGGACGTAGGGTCCGGCGAAGCCTCCCAGATTGCCGATGGAATTAATGAAGGCGATTCCCAAGGACGCTGTGACGCCGGTGAGCAGTGTGCCCGGCATGGCCCAGAATGGGCCGAGCATGGCGTTGATTCCGAGGAACGCAACACTCAAGGCTCCAACCACAGCGATGGTGGACGAAGAACTTGCCGCAAGAGCGAGAGAGACCGCCGCGAGCAAGGCGCAAACGGCCACGTGCCAGCGGCGCTCCCCGGTGCGGTCGGAATGGTGGCCGACTACGACCATGCCCACGGCGGCTGCCAGGTAGGGAATGGAGGAGAGAAGCCCGATTGCGAAGGTGCCGCGGCTCGAAAGACTGCTGAGAACGCTGGGCAGCCAGAGGCTGAGGCCGTAGGAACTGGTAGCCAGACAAAAATAGACTAGCGCCAGGAGCAGGACGCGGAGATCCAGGAATACGGTCCACCAAGAAGTAGCACCAATAGCGCCGAGAGTGGAGTTTTGCTCGCGAGCCAAGGTTTGCTCCAGCCAGGAGCGCTCCTCAAGGGAGAGCCACGGCGCATCCTTGGGAGCATCCGCGAGACGGAAGTAGACGACTGCGCCCAGCACGATGGCGGGCACTCCTTCCAGCAGGAACAGCCACTGCCAGCCCGCAAGGCCGCCGTTTCGGTGAAGGTGGAGGAGCGCGCCGGAAATGGGCCCTCCGATGACCCCGGCTAAGGGACCGGCGGTCATAAACAGGGCTACCGTGCGGGCGCGCGCGGCCGCAGGGAACCAGCTCCGGAGATAAAAGATCATGCCGGGGAAGAATCCTGCTTCCGCCAGACCCAGAAGGAAACGCAGGGTATAGAAGCTGCGAGGTGTGGTCACGAGCATCATGGAAGCTGAGATCGCGCCCCAGACGATCATGAGTAGTGAGATCCAGCGGCGCGCGCCGAGCTTGCTCAAGATTAGGTTGCTAGGCACCTGGAAGAAGAAATATCCAGCGAAAAACATCCCGGCGGCTAGGCCGTAGATTTTTTCGCTGAAGTGGAGCTGGTTGGACATTTGTAGCTTGGCGAAGCCCACATTGATGCGGTCCAGATAGGCCACGATGTAGAGAAGAAAAAGGAAGGGAATCAGGCTCCGGGTCAGCTTGGAAACAATCGCGGACTCGGAGATGCTGACGAGGCTTGGGTTGGCGGGCACGAATAGGCATCCTTGGCGGAGAAGGAACTTAGGAAGCAGAATTCTATCCCAGTCCTAGCTGGGAGCGAATTTCCGCGACGATTTCTGCGACCGAGCGGTCGATATTTACCTGGATCGCATCAAGGGGTTCTTCTAGAGATTCGAATTGGCTGGCGAGGAGCTGCTCGGTCATGAAGTGGCCAGTGCGCTGGGTGAGACGTTTTTGCAGGACGGCGAACGTACCCTTGAGGTAGACAATTTTGACGTCCAGGCCCGCGCCTAATTGTTCGCGGTAAGATCGCTTCAGAGCCGAACAGGCTAGAATTAGGTTATTATTTCCTGAAATAGAATTTTCTATTTTTAGTCGCAAGGATTGGAGCCAGGGAGCGCGATCCGCGTCATCAAGGGGAACACCGGCTTGCATTTTCGCTACGTTGGCAGGGGAATGGAAGGAATCGGCGTCGACAAATTCCCAGTCGAGTTCGTGGGCGAGCCGGTTGGCGATGGTGCTCTTTCCAGCTCCGGATACTCCCATCACAATTACGACCACGCTGGCTCCTGGAGAACGCCTGGCGGAGTCCGCTACTGTTTCGCCAGCGAAAGAGCTTGTGCTACCAGCGCCAGTGTTTTCGCGTCTTTGACCAGCTGGGCGTCTTTGCTTTTGCCAGAACTGTTGGTGCTATTTTTTTTGTCGGTCTTGATTCCGATGTAGATCGCGTTGTACGGAGTGCTCCCCAGGTTCTCCACCGTGTGCTTGAAGGGCGGGAACCATCGGGCTTCGCCAGGGAGAGAATGAACCTCGCGGACCTTGCCATGCTCGTCTGTGAACTTCAGGTGTCCGGCAGTGAGGACAACGACGACGCCTCCTGGATGGGCGTGCAGGCTGGATTTTTCGTGCGGACCGTAGTGGATGTTCACCACCTGTACGGTTTCATTCTCAAAATCCAATTTGTAATGGGTGGGCTCGACCTTGAAAGCATCTTGAGCGAGCGCCAGGTTGAAAGCAGAAGCAGCAAACAAGAAAATCCTGAACGGCCTGCAAGACATGCACGGGTCTCCAATTAGGGTCGAGCGGACGGGAACCCGCTCGGGTTGATCTTCTCCCCGCTAGAAAACCGCGTCAAGGTTGGAATTGGAAGCGGACCAAGGTGGTTAGCCGCACAACTACTGGACAGCGATGGTGAAACTGATGTCGATTTCGTCCTTCACCTTGATTGCGCCGCCACCGATGCTGATGGGCTGGATGCTGAAGGTGGTTTGCTTGAGTTTGGCGCTGCCTTCGTACTTGCCGGGGCTGGATCGCTTCACCGTGACCTGTACGGGATGGGTCTGCCCATGCAGCGTCAGGTTTCCCGATACGGAGTAGACCCCGAGTTTGTTGGACTGAATTCCGGTGCTCTCGAAAACGATCTCGGGATACTGTTGCGTGTCCAGAACTTCGGCAGAAAGCATGTTGTGCTCAACCTCAGCCCGCGTGCTGGCGGAAGCCTCAGGATCCAACACCTTCATGCCCCGGGCGTTGACGCGGAACTTAACGCTGGCGTTGTCGCCATCGTTCACCGCGCCGGATGTGATGGGCGCCGAGATGTCGTGATTGTGGGCGAAGGCCGAAAAGAGACCGGTTTTCCAGACTTTGACGGAAAGCGTGCTGGCGGAAGGATCAATGGCCCGCTCCGCCGCAAAAGCGGACGTCGCTGCGAGCAAGATTACTAGTGCGGAAGAGAGCTTTCTCAACATCATAGCCGGTCGCATCCTGAAATTCTGGCGGAGAGGGTGGGATTTGAAAGCCCACCCTAACGTAGTTTCAACACTTTAGCATGCGGCAGAGGGCACCTATCGCGGCTAGGTCGGTGGTATTCCGTGCGAACGGCACGGGAATGGCACGGTCACTTGAGCAGGTTTTCACCATAAGAATAGCGACGAACAAGCTTGGAAAACTCCCCGGTATCCATGAAGCTAAACTTCGGCGGCCATTGTGTCGAAACTGTTGTGGGCCATATTTCCGTGAGCATTTCCTGCCAAGGGCGTTGTCCGGGCGCGGGTGATGTTTCAACCGTTACATCAATTCCGTCCCATTGCTCCGTGCATTGAAGAGTCACGATCTGCACAGCCAAATGCCCTACTAGGATTGTCGTAGTTAGAGCGTGAACGCTCTTGTCCAAAGCCCAAGAGTTTGTGCCCCAAACACCGATGTGTCCGGGAAACCTGTATCGCGCTAACCAAACAGTGGTGCGACCAGGTAGCTCGAATGCAACCCGCAACTGCTCGCGTTCTATTTGGTCGAAGAACAGCTCGCGGGTGCTTTTCCCCACGAAGTCTAAGACCATAGACACCTTCACGGTCCACGCAGCAATCTGAAGTCGTTGAAAACCGTTAAGGGAAAACCCCACGTCATGGATGAGGTTGCCAATCAAGGGCATGTTCGATTGCTCAAGATTGTGCATCCACCCGTTGTTGCAAATCTTACAAACAGCCCGGACCTTTTGCTCAGGACTCCCAAATCGCTCTTCGGCTTTTCCCAACTTTAGCCGTACAAGTTCTTTAACCTTGAGGCTCTTCCACTACTGTCCGGTTAGAAGTCGAACAGAATCAGTTGGTTAGCCGGATCGCATAAATCGGATTCGGAGTCACGGCTCTGAAGTGCCTGTAAAATTGGG
>JAYTQD010000524.1:0-8346 GCA_043746935.1 Acidobacteriaceae bacterium
GGCTCGACCATTGTGAGGACGGTGCTGGGGGCTACGAAGCGGGTGATGTCATCGACGTGGCCGTGAGTATCGTCGCCGACGATGCCGCTGCCGAGCCAGATAACGTTTTGGATGCCTAGGTAGTCGGCGAACATGCGCTCATAGTCTTGACGGGCGAAGCCAGGATTGCGCTCCTGGATTTTGCTGAGGAGGCACTCTTCGGTGGTGAGTAGCGTGCCGCGGCCGTTGACGTCAATGGAGCCGCCTTCAAGTATTACTTTATATTTATTATTTTTCGGATTGATAACAATAGTTTTCGTTGCGCGCGCCATCCGTGCTCCCAGCTTGGCGTCGTGCGCATAATTCGGATATTTCGCCCACGCATTGAAGCGAAAATGGAGGGCGCGAAGCTTTTGTCCTTCCTTCACGAAAATGCAGCCGGAGTCGCGAGTCCAGACGCGATCGGTTTTCCAGCGATGGAAATACAGGTTGGGCGAGAGCGCTCCGGCCCTGTCCAGAATGTTTCGGGCCTTGCCCTCAGCGGCGGCGTCCTGTACTACGAGATCGACACGTTCGTGGGGCGTTAGATTGCGAATGATTTCGGCGTAGACCCATGGGATAGGATCGAACTTTCCGGGCCAGTCGCCACGAAAGTGGGGCCATGCGAGCCAGGTGGCGGCGTGCGGCTCCCATTCGGCGGGCATGCGGTATCGTGGCGTGGTCGTAGGAATGGATCGCATGATTTTCTTATGCACTTAATCGATGAGCCGACTGGTGATTTGACTGTAGGAGTCGATACGGCGGTCACGCAGAAAAGGCCAGTTGCGGCGGACGTCTTCGATGTGAGCCAAATCAATTTCGCCGATGAGGATCTCTTCCTTGTCATGCGAGGCCTCAGCAATGACCACGCCGAAGGGGTCGCATAGGAACGAGCCTCCCCAGAATTCGAGCCCGGCGCCAGGAGCAACTTGGCCGCGGATGTTGCCGTTCTCCTTGCCAACGCGGTTAACCACGCCAACGTAGACTCCGTTGGCGATGGCATGGGAGCGCTGGATGGTGCGCCATGCGTCGTGTTGCGCCTTGCCGTACTCCGCTTTTTCGGCAGGGTGCCAGCCGATGGCGGTCGGATAGAACAGAACGTTGGCTCCTTGCAGCGCGGTCAGTCGCGCGCCTTCCGGATACCACTGATCCCAACAGACGAGCGTGCCGATGCGGCCGGGCTCGGTGTCGAAAGCCTGGTAACCCAAATCGCCGGGAGTGAAGTAATATTTTTCATAGTAAAGCGGGTCATCGGGAATGTGCATTTTGCGGTATTTGCCACGAAGCGCTCCATCCGTGTCGAAAATGACGGCGGTGTTGTGGTAAACGCCAGGGGCGCGCTTCTCGAAAAGCGAGGCGATCAACGCGATTTTGAGCTCGCGGGCGACGGCGCTCAGGCGTTCTGTGGCGGGGCCGGGGATGGGCGCGGCAAGATCGAAGAGGGCGGCGTCCTCGCGCTGGCAGAAGTATTGCGTTTGAAAAAGCTCTGGAAGACAGATGACCTGCGCGCCTTGCTTCGCCGCTGCATGGACGTGTGCGATGGCGTTCCGCAAGTTCTCTTCAGGGACGGGCGTGCAGGACATTTGAATCAGTCCCACACAAAATTTTTGTGGCGGCAAGGCGAACCTCGACAGAGTGGAATCGCCTAAGAATAGCAGAGTGATCTTGGCAGGGAAGAAGCCTAAATAAACATCTCGTCTTGCGGTACGCCTACGTTTTCGCGTTCGTTGCGCTGGCGCCCGCCGAGCAGGAAGCTGAGGCCGGTGGAAATTCCGTGCATGATTCCGGAGAACTGGCGCACGGGGGACATTACGGTATTCTGCACGGCCTCGGTTGCATCCTCGACCTTATCCAAGGTGCGGCTTATGAGTTCGTCGGTCCGGATGACTTGCAAGCGGGTGCGATCAAGCGCGTCGTTCACGGTAGCGTCGAGGCGTGTCATGTGGCCCCGCACCAGATTCGTAGAGTGGCTCAGGTTGCCGAGAATGTCGTTCACCTGCGGACGAATCTCGGAAAGCATGGCGTGCGCCTGCTCAATGGCGGGGAGAGCTTTAGTGCGAACCTCGCCAGCCAGGGCTTCCATGCGGGCACTGGTCTTGCGCATGGCAAAAAACATGCCGCCGAGGATCAGCATCTGTAGTACGACCGCTGTTGACGTAATTGCTACAAAAAGCGTGAGCTTATCCATAGATCATTCCTGGGAAGATCATTTCTCGTTCCACAGATGTTGCTGCCCAATACCAACCCGAACGGGCCAGATGCCGGGTTCGTTCCATGAACGAAATCTACAGGTTTTCTACTGGAGAATCCGTTTTCTCGCGATACGCCTGACGGCCCGCTTCATAGGCGGCACGGAAATTTTCCTTGTGCTCGCTGACGGTGTCCCGTCCACGATCAATCCAATCGCCTGCGCTCTCGCGCACGCGTCGCGCGTGATGACGTGCCTTCTCCGCGCCTTCTTCGGCCTGGGCGCGCAGGGCTTCCCGCGTCTCCGCGCCAGCACGTGGGGCGTACAAAACGCCAGCCGCCGCACCGATGCCCAATCCAGCCAAAAACCAGACCAAACCACTGCCGCTATTGTCTGCCATAGAGGTCTCCAATCAATGTTTTCTACACGCGATAGTAGCACTCAGATAGGTGAAATACAAACGGGTGGGGTTGCGCGGATGCAGGCAAACCTCTGCAAATACGACCCCACCGCCGCGACCATTGGAAAGCCTCCGATCCTTGGTGCCGGACTCCTATTGGTTCATTTATAGTGGTTGACTTGGCGTTGAAATGTGAGGAGTCGGGAAGCATGTCATCGGGATCGCAGGACAAGGACGCGCAGTCGAGCGGCATTGAATCAGTTCTCCACGAGCTGCGCAAGTTTGAACCGCCGGCGGAGTTCCGGAAGGCGGCTCACATTGGTAGCCTGGAAGAGTACGAGCGCATCTACCGCGAATCGGTGGAGCACCCGGAGGAGTTTTGGGGGCGCATTGCCGACGAGCTGCACTGGTTCAAGAAGTGGGACCGCGTGCTCGAATGGGACGCACCGTGGGCAAAGTGGTTCGTTGGCGGGCAGATGAATCTCTCCTACAACTGCCTGGACCGACATGTACACGGCCCCCGCAAGAACAAAGCGGCCATTGTTTGGGAAGGTGAGCCTGGTGAAGTTCGAATTCTCACCTACCAGCAACTCCACCGCGAGGTGCAGAAGTTTGCCAATGTCCTGAAGGCGCGGGGAATTCAGAAAGGCGACCGCGTCGCTATTTATATGGGCATGGCGCCGGAACTAGCGATAGCCATGCTGGCCTGCGCGCGCATTGGAGCGCCGCACTCGGTGGTGTTTGGAGGGTTTTCGTCGAACGCGCTGGTGGACCGGATCCACGATTCGCAAGCTGTCGCCGTGATTACACAGGATGGATCGTATCGGCGGGGAAGTGAAGTAAGGCTGTTTCCCGCCGTGGAAGAGGCGCTGCGGAGTTGTCCCTCGGTGAAGAACGTTATCGTGTACAAACGTACGGGTACGCCTATCAACATGACGCCCGGACGCGATCACTGGTGGCATGAGTTGATGGAAACCGCCTCCGATATTTGCCCCGCCGAGCCGCTCGATTCCGAGCACCCGCTTTACATCTTGTACACTTCGGGCACTACGGGCAAGCCGAAGGGAGTGGTTCACACGACAGGCGGCTACTCGGTGGCGACGTATATCACGACCAAGTGGGTCTTCGATCTGAAGGAAGAAGACACCTACTGGTGTACCGCCGATATCGGATGGGTGACGGGCCACAGTTACATCGTCTATGGCCCTTTGCAGAATGGCGCAACCACGGTCCTCTACGAAGGTGCGCCAAACTTCCCCGAGCCCGACCGCTTCTGGCAGATGATCGACAAACACCAAGTCAGTATTTTCTACACCGCTCCCACGGCGATTCGCACGTTCATCAAGTGGGGCGAGGAGTGGCCGAAGAAACACCGGTTGACGAGCCTGCGGCTTCTCGGCTCCGTGGGAGAACCCATTAACCCGGAAGCATGGATGTGGTATCGCGAAGTCATCGGCCAGAACCGCTGCCCCATCGTCGATACCTGGTGGCAGACGGAGACGGGACACATTATGATCTCGCCGCTTCCTGGGGCCATTGCCACGAAGCCTGGCTCGGCCACGCGCCCGATACCCGGAGTTGTTCCAGAAATTGTTACGCTCGACGGCCAGCCCGTGCCCGATGGCGGCGGTGGGTACCTCATCATCAAGAAGCCGTGGCCAGGAATGCTGCGCACCATCTACGGTGACCCCGACCGCTACGTGCGCCAATATTGGTCGCAGATTCCAGGGAATTACTTCACCGGTGACGGCGCTAGAAAAGATTCGGACGGCTATTACTGGATCATGGGCCGTGTCGATGATGTCATCAACGTGAGTGGGCATCGGTTGAGCACGATGGAGGTGGAGTCCGCGCTTGTGGCCCACGAAGCCGTAGCGGAAGCCGCTGTAGTGGGGCGCGCTGACGATATCAAGGGCCAATCCATCTGCGCTTTCGTCACACTGGAGAAAGGCCGCGCGCCGACTCCAGAGCTCAAAGATGAGCTGAAGAAATGGGTGACCAAGGAAATCGGAGCACTAGCTCGCCCCGATGAAATTCGCTTCGCCGATGTGCTTCCGAAAACCCGCAGCGGAAAGATCATGAGGCGTCTGCTTCGCGAGCTTGCGGGTGGCGGGGAAATTAGGGGCGATACGACGACGCTGGAAGATATTGGTGTACTGGCGAAGCTGCGGGAAGAAGACGAAGCGTAATAGTTTCTGTGGAGTGAACAGCCCTCGCCCGCTCCACAGGATGAAACCTCCTACTTCTTCGGCCTCGACTCCGGCGGCACCAACCCAGATACACGGTAGTACACCACGAGTTGCCCGTAGTGCTCGCCCGCGTGTTCAATCGAACCCATCCATGTGTACCAAACGTGCTGCAAGGAATTGTCGTAGGGGTTCCTGACCTCGCGCTGTAAGCCGGCATCGCCTTGTTCCGTAATCACGGCCGCGCCATCGGCCACGGCTTGCTTGAGCAGCTTCACCACCGCCGCTTTGGTGGGATAGTCTTTGCGGGTGAAATCGTGTTCCCCATCCACCTTGGGCCCTACCTGGGAGCCTTTGATGCCGCTGACTTCGGCACAATAATCGGTGGCCACGTGCAACAGGTTTTCGGCGAAGCTGCGCTGGGCTGGTGTGGCCTTGAAATCGTACTTGTCTTCCGGAAAATCCTCCGCCATGCCCACCAGCTTACGGCCTATGTCGTTCCACGACTCCAACACTTCCGCCGATGGAGACTTCGCGGCCTTGGGAGCTTCTTTCGCTGGAGTTGTTTGAGCTGTTCCAGGAATCACTAACGAGATGACCCCTAGCACGAATGCCAAAATAAGCGCTGAAAAACTGTTATTCCGCATGATTGCCTCCAAGTTCGAATAAATTATACCCTCACCCAACCCGCTCTTGCGCCTCCGTGGCGTCGCTGTAGACCTCTTCTTGGATGAGGCGTTCGGTAGCGGCGTTGAGGTACTCGTCCAGCGCGTCCTTAATCTCCAGATACTCTGGCCACAGCGTTTTGTTGACAAACGATTTGGGAAGCCGAACCATGACCGTCGTATATCGTTGCCGCGTGTAGCGATAGGGTGCCAGTCCATAGCGGCGGCATAAGGCGGCAAACAATCGGCGCTGCCAGCGGTCCGGAAACGTAAATCGAAACTCGACAGGGTGTTCGGTCTTGGCCGCCGTCGCGAGGGCCGCCTTGACCCGCGCAATCGCTGCCGCTGCTGCATTGCGCTCGCCACTCGTGGTAGCGCCTTCGAAAAGGGCGGTGATCTTGCGCAACTTCTCGCGTAATTGCTGTTCAGTGGTCATGCGATGCCTATTTTCGCTACGCCACGCGGCTCAAAACCAGAGCCGAATTTTTCGAGCCAAATGCGATGCAGTTGCAAACGGCATGTTCAATGCTAACTTTTCGTCCCGCTTCTGGAACATAGTCAAGATCGCAGGCCGGGTCCGGGGTTTCGATGTTGATGGTGGGCGGAATTTGTCCGCTCTGCATCGCCACCAGCGTGGCGGCGATCCCCGCGGCACCCGACGCGCCTTGCGGATGGCCGATCTGTGATTTGATCGCGGACATCGGCACGTGCCGCGCGCGTTCGTCTCCCAGCGCCAGCTTCAGTGCGCGGGTTTCGATGCGGTCATTGAGTTGCGTCGATGTGCCGTGCAGGTTGGCGTAGTCCACGTTGTCCGCTGTAATACCAGCCTCGCGGATGGCCAGCTCAATTGCCCGCGCCGACTCCTCTCCGCATTCCAACATGCGTACGCGATGGAATGCCTCGCAGGTAGAGCCGTACCCAGCCACCTCCGCGTAAATCTTCGCGCCGCGCGATCGGGCGTGTTCCAGCTCTTCGACGACAAACATCCACGCACCTTCGGCCAGTACAAAACCGTCACGGTCCTTGTTGAATGGACGTGAGCCACGCTCAGGATCTGCATTCCAGGTGTCGGTCAAAATTTTCATCAACACAAACCCCTTCATAATCCCCAGCGCAATCGGCGCGTCGGCACCGCCTGTGAGCGCGGCATCCATCCGTCCGCCTTGAATCTGCCGGTAGGCGTAGCCGAAGGCATCTGTAGATGACGTACATCCGGTGGTGACCACATGACTGGCCCCACGCAGGCCGAAGCGAATGCTTAAGTCGCTGGAAAACGTCCCCATCACTCCGGTGGGAATGCAGTGTGCTGACATCTGTTTGAACAGACCGTGGTGAAAGATGCGGTATTGCTCTTCGGTAAATTCCTGCGCCCCGCCACCGGAGCCAATGATGACGCCCATGCGTTGACGACGGCTCAGAGGCAGGGTAGCGGTGTCGATCCCGGCGTCGGTGAGAGCCTCGGTTGCTGCGGCAATCGCTAAAGGCAGGACTCGCCCAACATTGCGGCGTTCTTTTTTGTCCACCCATGCGAGCTCGTCGAAGCCTCGCACTTCGCCTGCAATTTGCACCGGAATCTCCGATGCGTCGAAATGACTGATCTTGCGCACGCCACTCTCACCCGCCAGCGCCGCCTTGGCAAATGCCTGGTTCCCGATCCCGTTGGGGCTCACACACCCCATGCCCGTAATGACAACCCGTCGCCGCATTCGTACCTCGCGCTTGCGATTCTACAGGAGACGACCCGAATCTTCGACGATTCGAGGCGCTTCACGTCGAAGACCAGCGAATTGCTTGGTGTTGCTTCTATAATCGGAGGTTCCGCGCATTCAGGAGATTCCTTGGCTTACAACGACCTGCGAGACTTTATCGCCGCGCTCGACCGCGCCGGTGAATTGAAGAAAATCAGCACGGAAGTCGACCCGATTCTCGAGATCACCGAGATTGCCGACCGCGTTAGTAAAGGCTGCGGCGGCAAAAACGGAGCTTTGGGCGGGCCTGCGTTGCTATTCCAGAACATCAAAGGCCACCCGGGCGCGCAGGTGCTTATCAATCAGTTCGGCTCCGAAAGTCGCATGAAGCTTGCGCTGGAGGTGGATTCCCTCGACGAGGTCGCTGACCGCATCCGCCACTTCATGGATGTAAAGTCACCGCAGGGTTTCCTCGACAAAGTGAAGATGCTGCCCATGCTTGCCGAAATGGGCAAGTTTTTTCCTAAAACCGTTTCCTCGGGCCCGTGTAAAGAAGTGATTTTAAAAGACAAGTTTTCGATCCTCGATTTTCCCATTCTCCAGTGCTGGCCCAACGATGCCGGACGCTTCATCACGCTCCCGTGCGTCGTCACGCGCGATCCGAAAACGGGTAAGCGCAACGTTGGCATGTACCGCATTCAGGTCTATGACGAAAGAACCACCGGTATGCACTGGCAGCGGCAAAAAGTTGCCGCCGAGCATGTGAGGGAGCTCATGCGCACATCGGCCGCCGGTGGGAACCCGGCGCGCACATCGGCCGCCGTTGACATCATGGCGCGAAGTCTAGGTGGTTCGATCTTAGCGGCAGGGAATCGCCCGACGGGAAAGATGGAGGTAGCCGTCGCCATTGGCACTGACCCGGCCCTTACATTTTCCGCTATCGTCCCCGCACCTCCCGAAGTCGAGGAATACATGATTGCCGGTTTCCTCCGCCAAAAGCCCGTCGAACTGGTGAAGTGCGAAACCGTCGATCTCGAAGTGCCCGCGAACGCAGAGATCATCCTCGAGGGCTACATCAACCTCGACGAACTCCGCACCGAAGGCCCCTTCGGTGACCATACCGGCTTCTATTCCCTCGCCGACGAATATCCCGTCTTCCACGCCACTTGCATTACGCACCGCAAGAATCCCATCTACGCCA
>JAYTQD010000525.1:0-1085 GCA_043746935.1 Acidobacteriaceae bacterium
TCTAAGTACGAGTTGTCGCGTTGCTCATTCCCCGGCTGCGGATTGATCCGAAATGCTATACGGCTCTATGCCCGGAAGGCATAACGGGATGAGGCGCCAGCGATGAAACACTGACGGCGATAAGCTGTGTGCGGCATAGCTCGCTTACCGATACATAGGGCTGCTCAGCAACCTTTTAGATCTCCAACTTCTGCTCCGCCGTAAAGCGACGATACTGGCGCTAGGATTTCTATTTCGCTCCGTCTGCGGCACACCCGCGCCAGATCAAAGTCTCCCATCTTAGGCCAAGCCAATTGTCCAGAAATCGGTGAAACTACACAGTTTGCTCGCCCTACTACTTTTGGCTTAGGCCATTTGGCCTATTGTGGCGCGTTAGAAATGCGAGCACAGTCGCTATTCATTGTACGAAGCAGCTCACAGGGGGCGCTTTAGGGACGTAGGTTGAGATAAACGATGCGCATCCCATCGATTAAACGTTGTTAGGGTTCACTTCATTCACCCCAACCTAGCGCGCTTTACTCCGGAATCACCGGTCACTTTGGTCCGGAATATGCACCTGCTACCATACAAACCTTGTCTGCGGCGCTTGATTGTAGCGTAACAATAAGTCGAATCGCGCAAGGCGTTTTCCATGGCCGGCGCGAAATCTCAAATTTATAGGAGGCGAATCATGAGGCAATGAGCAACGAGAATCTCCGAACCGCTAGCCAAATATTGTTTATCGATGACTTTATGAAAGGAAGACAAATGAAACACCTGACTCTCACTCGAACCGTGGATGCCCCGATCATAGCGCTGGTGCGAAGCTTCGTTCAATTTATTGTGCTTACCGTCGCATTAGTTTCGGGAGCGGTGTGCGCGCAATCGATGACCGCGGAGGGCGGCACCACGGCCACCGCGGGAAACGCCGTGTCGATGACGCGCATTCCGGTGCGCACGAGCACTGGCGCGGTGTTGTTTAAGGATATCCAGATTCAGTTTACTGTCGACAATCTGGGGAATACCACGCTGACGGCCGGGTTTCCCAAGATCACGGCTTCTCCGCCGCCGATCCCGAGCGCGTTTAAAGCGGGAACCTATAAGGA
>JAYTQD010000526.1:0-1084 GCA_043746935.1 Acidobacteriaceae bacterium
GCACAATAAAATCTATGCATCGATCCTTCGGACTTCTCTTCGCTCTTTCCCTTTGTACCCGTGCATTTCACATTGCCTGTGAAGTTGCTCCAACCGCCCGTTCAGCAAGGCCGCAGTGAGTAAAGAGGTGACATGTACGCTGTCCCATAACTTGAGCCTCAAATCGATGTGAGAACGCCGCTGGTGGACTTTCGTGGGTACGCCAGTTAGTTTTTCAAGATTAATCGCTCGACCGCGGACTTCGCCTCATCGAGAAGGCGGGCAGCTTCGCGTCGGGCGGCGAATGCGGCTTGAACCTTGTCAACGATCCGGTCACGCACAGACATAGCGGGCAGTGCGATCGGGATACGAAGCAATTGCTCAACCGGAATGGTCGGGTACATTGAGGCTGTGGTGTGGAGGTTGAGGATTTCGCAGACGATGGGCAAGCGCAGATAGACAAGCAGGACTTCTGGTTCAATCCCAGTGGGATGCAGTACTGCGAATCCCGAAGAGCATACGTGCCCAGCTTGCTCCTTCGAGATAAGGGCCGAAAGCCGTCGGATTGGTCGAACAGTGGACGAGATAACATCGCCTGGTTGAACAATCCATTGGGCGCGACTTGGAGCGTCGCCACCGTCCATCACCTCGGCCCGAGCTTCACCGTTGCCGGCAAGGTTACCAATCTCAATGTAGGAGAAGGTCGCGCCGGCTTCCGCTTGAAACTTCCGTTCCGCAAGTGGGGCGACGTCGCCGATGGTCTGGCCGCCTTGTCGAAGGTGGTTCAGCACTCGCTGATACCGAGGCGAAAAGTACTCAGCATCGACGCGGCCAGCCGTGGTGGTGTTGGAATAGTGGCGGACATAGAAGAGGCTTGGTGAGAGATTCAGTTTATTGAGCCCCAACGAGGACAGTAGTAGCGCTTCGCCTTCGTCATAACAGCTCTCCGCACGGTCACGCTCTTGGAGTGCTGCTTCAAAAAGAGCAGCTACGCCTTTCTGCAATCTGCTAGGAGCCCGTCCGAGTAACGGCTGGCGATGAGCGACGAGACGTGTTTGTTCGGTTGGGCACGGCAGCGAGCCGCCGTTGTGGCACGTGGTCGGAT
>JAYTQD010000527.1:0-3122 GCA_043746935.1 Acidobacteriaceae bacterium
ACCCATCGCCACTTGCGTGTTGAAATTCGAACGTAACTTCAGGTCTTTGGCCGCCCACTGGACAGCCTGCACACCATCCGGCCTTACGTCTGAATAAAAATCGGACAAATGGTGCCAGTAGTGGACCTCTTGCCGATTCGCCGACTCCAAATAAGCAGCTAACGCTCGATCCAAGAACGCATCCGCGCGATCAGGTGAGCCCATCGCCAGGTACAATTCACCCACGGTTTGCAGCAGCTCCGGTCGCGGCTTCCACTCCACTAACTTCAAATACAGCGCCTCTGCCTCGTCGAATCGCTCTTCGGCAGCCAGCAACTCTGCCATATGTTCTTCAATCAACCAATAGCCAGAATATGCCCGAGCCGCCCGCTCATAGTGGCCCCGCGCCGCAGCAAAGTCGCCACACGATAGATCCAACACCCCGCGCTGCAACTCCACCCAGGCAAACGACCGCATCTGCTTCGCGGTCAACTCATCCGCCGCCCGCTCAAACCATTCATCCGCTAAAGCGCGATCGCCCATTTTCCAATGAAAGTGGGCCAATCGGGCCATATCGTCCCATACCGGATCAAGCGCGATCAGTGACTCATACTCTAGCCGGGCCTTCTCATAACGCCCCTCTTGAAAATCCAAATCAGCCAGTATCGAACGCGCCTGTGAACGCTGTTTCATCCCCGCTAAATCCGCGCGCACCTGCGGTAATCTGTGAAAGCGGAAATCGAGGTTGGCCTTCAGCAGACACAAGTCTTCGCGAGGCCCGAACCTCGTGATCGTCTCACTCGCCACCTGCTCCGCCTCAGCAAAATCGCGTGTCCGGCCCCCCAGCGATGCCAGCGAATACCAGCGATACGCCTGCAGCGTTGCTTGCTCAATATCGTCCGTTCGAGCCTCTTCGATGTCACGCTTCAGCCGCTCAAAATCAAGTTCGAAATCAGTCAAAGCAGCCGCTACCACGGCTCCGCCAGGTAGGGAAACGTCTTTGAAAACTCCTTATCGTTTTTCAACGGATTCGGCGGCGTCTTCGGCTCAATGGGCGCGGCATCCCACAGCGCCTGATTGTTCATCAACTCCATGCTGTAGGGGATTCCGTTGAAGTCCGCCTCCATATCGAGGAACAGCGAGAGAAACCGCGTCGCCACTTGATCTTCAAAACGCCGTCCGAATGGCCACGTGCCCGTTGTATCCATGTCAATGGCGCAAACGTTCGGCACAAAAACCTCAATTGGCCTGCGGAAGGGGATTGCCAATCCCTTCGGATTCCACGAATTGTCCGGCAGCCGTAGCGGCTGGAACAGAGCCTTCTTCACCCGCGGAAACGCCTCGATGATCGTCGAATCCGTCTTATGAATCGAGACCGGTGAGTTGTCATGATCGAACGAAGTCTTCAAGCCCAGCGCGCTGATGGACGGCCCAAAGCCCCATCCCAAATGCGCCAACCGCGTCACGAAGTGCGGACCTAGCCAGAAGTTGTTGGCGCCCAGTTGCCGGTCATTCTCACGCTCACACAATGCGGCATCCGCGAACGGCTGCCCGTCGGTGTCGACCAGTTTGTACTGCTTCAATTCCTCGTCTTTTTCGAGCAGCGCATGCAGCAGCTTCATCGGCGTATGCAGCGCCGACGGGTTGTTCGGAATTCCCGGAACTTTAGCCGACGCCTTACGCACCCAGCTCTCGCCCCAGCAGTCGACAATGCGATCCTCGACCGCATTCGCCGTCAGGAACGCCATCGGAATTTCAAGCACGATGCAATTGATGTTGCGACCCGCTTGCGCATCTTTGCCGCTGTAAACGAAGCGATAGTTCCCGTTTGCGTCTTTCTTGAACTTGTCGCCTTTCCATTCCCAAGGTCCCGGCGGCAAGTCCATCTTCACGCCCGCCCCATGATGCGGATTCGCCGGATTGAAGTTGAACAGGTCATTGCCCTCGAGTTCGAGCAGCGTTTTAGGAATCGGCAATTCGCGAGCTTCGGTCATCGTATGCGGCACATGATAGAACTGTGGCGCGTAGTTGATGGAGCGGAAAAATCCCGGCAAATCGTTGAAGAATGCGTCATCGCGCCCGCCCACGAAAGTTTGGATGGCATGCCCGTCAGGAGTCTGAATCACCGTCGGCTGGTCGACATCGACGACCTTGGTGAAGGATCCGCCAGGGAAGTCGATGAACTTGACCGTCGCCTTCTGCGCCTCATCCACGGTGACGCGCACTTCAAAAGCCTTCGACTCACTCAAGTACCTGTCCTTGGCTTCACCAAAGTAAGTGAGCAACTCTTCCAGGCTCAATTCCGCTGGAAAATTGATTCGTTTATGCGGATTAATGCGGATGCGGTAGAGCAGGTCCGTATCCAGCACGCCGGCCTTCGGCACAGCCGCGAAGGTCAGCGCCATGACGACCTTCTCACCGCCACTGGTGTCATCGCTTGGAAATCCGAACAAATCGTACAGGTCAGCCGCGCTGACGTCAACGTCTGAAAAGATGGAATTGACTGCGTTTGGGTCATTATGGTCAGCCATAGTAGTTGGTGTCTCCTCTTGAAGAAACTTGAAGGATCATATCAAGCCCCAGCGCGGAGGTCAAAGCGCGGTTGGTCGGAGAGTACGCTGTGAACCAAGGTCTACCTGGGACGGGCTCCTGGGTGCCGCCGCAAAAACGCGGCTTTCCCGTCTTGTGAGCACGCCCACTCAAACGTACGGTCGTCAGCTTGAAGCGAACTTAGGCCGTACTCGGAACGTATAACGGCAGCAACCGCCGACCGCGCGTCCTCGAAAGCAAGTACCTTCGTCTCAGCAAGCTTATATCTAATTCGCAATGCGGGCGTCCCGCAACTGAAGATTGCCAGGGATTCTCCGTCGCGGGACCATGCCACCTCGGCAAAATCCAGAAACACGTCTCCCCGTAACTGATAAAGAGTGGTGAAGTTCCCTGGAGTCGCAAGAACGACCCTCAGGCCCCATCCGTTAGCCGGAAACGGCTGTTGGATTTCAATCGCGACTCCCGGCACCGGGCCAGCAAAGACAATCTTCTTCTGTAATTGATTAGCGGGCGGAACCAGGGGCAGGGCGGACGAAAATGTCCAGTAACGCTTGGGAGATGGATTGCTGAGCCAACTTCCGAGCCGTCTGAAC
>JAYTQD010000528.1:0-1081 GCA_043746935.1 Acidobacteriaceae bacterium
GGGGAATGACCTGGCGCTGATCGCGTTGGCAGGACGGGCGGAGCCGGCGAGATACGTATGCATCAATTCACGGAAGCAGGTGCGCCAGCGCGCCGGAACTGCGTGTTCGCCTGTAGGGGCCCTGCCTGACCTTCTGCACATTCAGTTCGTATCGATATCAACAGATCGTTCCAGGGTGGGTTCGGCCCATCAGCCAGGGAGCATGCAATTGCAAAGGGAGCGCCCAGTCGAGCAGTCGCAGCGAGTCAAACGTTTGCAACAGGCGCCGCATGTATTTCTGATGAGCTATTTCTGATGGGCCCGCAGCGGTTTTTTTTGTCTGCTGGGCAATCAGAACAGACTGCATCGTGGAGTCCCCCGCGGATGCAATCTTTTTTAGTTCGCGGGAGGGTGTCGCAATGCCCGTGCCAGACGTGAATTAGCTACGAGGCTCAGCCAGTTAGCACACGAGCGCAGCCTGCAGCGATGTCGAGGGCAGCAAGTTTTTCGCAAGAACCGTCTCCATCGAGCGACGAATCGCACAAAAATCCGTGCAACAGTGACGCGCGAGCAGTTGAAAGGTATGCGCGGAGTGATCCAACGCGTCGCAGCCAATCTCGATCTTCCGCGACGACAAGGGCTATGGATGCGGATGCGATTCACAGGGGGTGAGTCGCTCCATCTCCCCAAAAAATATTCCGGCACCGTCGTCAATCGACAACAGGTATGGGTTCGAAAGTCCAACCTGCTATTTCGCAGTTCTTCTTTTTTTTGTAGCCAATTGCATACTTTTTCGTCATTGGCATGCGACCAGGCGTGTCGCGGCAGGAGCCTCCCCATATATATGCGTATGTGCACGCGCACCGCCGGTCGTGCAGCTTCTGTCTGCCGGAACGCGACGGAATTTCTTTTCAAGATTGCTACAACGAAGTGAACCGATCGGCTCGCGCCGCGTTGGTGACTGGAAATCACCAACGGGGAGGGGCTGCATTGGACGCCGAAGTCATCACTACTACGGACGCTGTGGATCCTGCGCCCAATCCGGAATCGTCGTTCGCCGGCATTGTTCCCCTGGTCGCGGCGGCGGGTGTTGCCGCCAGTC
>JAYTQD010000529.1:0-1077 GCA_043746935.1 Acidobacteriaceae bacterium
AAGCGGGGTAACGCCCGTGGAGCGAAGGGGCCTTACTGAAAGCATGTTGTTTGTAAGAAGAGGAGAAAACCGCTTGGACGAAAATCCCACTACGGAGACTCGCGCAGCCGCGGGAAAGGCGACGCCGGATACGGTGAAGGAGCCAGGACTGCCCGAGAAGATTTCTCAATTGAGGCAAACGCTGGGCCAAAAGGCCAAGCAGGAACCGAAGTTCCGGTTTTACGCATTGTATGACCGGATCTACCGGATGGATGTGTTGGAGGCGGCTTGGGAGAGGGTGCGCCACAACAAAGGAGCACCTGGAGTGGACGGCGTCACGATCGAACAGATTGTGGGGTCGGACCAAGGAGCCGTAGGGTTTCTGGAAGGAATTCAGGAAACGCTGCGGAGTAAAACCTACCAACCGCAGGCGGTGCAACGCGTGTACATTCCGAAGGCAAATGGCAAGCTGAGGCCGTTGGGAATACCGACGGTACGCGACCGGGTAGTGCAAACGGCGACCCTGCTGATCCTGGAGCCGATATTTGAGGCAGATTTCCTGGATTGCTCGTATGGGTTCCGGCCGGGGCGTTCGGCGCACCAGGCGTTAGAGGAGATACGCGGTCATTTACAGGCCGGGTATCAAGCCGTGTATGACGCGGACCTGAAAGGCTATTTCGATACGATTCCGCACACGGAATTGCTGGCGTGCGTACGCGTACGGGTTGTGGACCGGTCGGTCCTGCATTTGATCCGGATGTGGCTGGAAACGCCAGTGATGGAACGGAGCGGGGGGCAGGGCGGAGGCAGTACATGGAGCCGGGCGGAGAAGGGAACGCCACAGGGCGGGGTCATCTCGCCGTTGCTGGCCAACTTATATCTGCACTGGTTCGACGCTTTGTTTCACGGTCCGCAAGGACCGGCTCGCCGGGCCGATGCCAAACTGGTCCGTTACGCCGACGACTTCGTGGCGCTGGCGAAACAGATGGGATCGGAGACTGTCGAGTTTATCGAATCGCGGCTGGAAGGGAAATTCCAGTTGGAGATCAATCGGGACAAGACGCAAGTGGTGAACCTGCGGGAACAAGGGGCAAGTCT
>JAYTQD010000530.1:0-1076 GCA_043746935.1 Acidobacteriaceae bacterium
GTTAGGCGTCACGAAGACTCACGGCACTTTGGAGACATCGGATGACAGCACGGAACGACGTTCTTCGCCTTATGAGCCAGTACTGCTTCACTATCGACACTGGCAATATGGAGGCGTGGGCTCAGTTGTTCGAACATGGCGAATGGGGCCTGGAGGGAGGGACGATATTCGTTGGAAAGGTAGAAGTACTCAAGGCGACCGAGAACGTTCGAATCTATCCGGACGGAACACCGCGAACCAAACACACGACATCGAATATTGATCTGGAAATGGACGAAGGCTCCGGCAGAGTCAGGAGCCAATGCTACGTCACCGTATTCCAGCAGACCGACGAATTCCCGCTTCAGCCGATATTCTCTGGCCACTACTTTGATGAATTCCAAATAATCCAGGGTGCGTGGCGCTTTAAAAAGCGTCTCATCCGATCTCCACTAGTTGGAGACATGAGCGCACACTTGGCAAGTCCGGCGATAATCCTGCCAGATGAATAGAGAATTGAAAGCGACGCCTAACCAGCCCTTGGAGCGGACGCCTACGTGCTGCGCACTTCGGCGCCGCTCAAGGGCACGTTGGGCGTCAGATCCGAAAGCTTTCTGGCGGGATACTCAGCAAGTTACTCGGACTGGAATACTTGCGTAGCTGAAAGAACAGTGTGCTTCGCCATTTGTTTCATTGGTGCAGCCTGTCGGTGCCGAGAAAGCATTTCCTAGAATTCGCGTCCTGCAACCTGCGTCCTCCGCAGCGTCGTGCCGAAAGTCATGGAAGAAAGGGTAAAGGCTCGCTGGTTCATCGAGTAGTAGGTCGCCTCGGCGCGCCGGACTTAGAATGCTTGAAGGTCGGTGGTCCACCGTTCAAAGCCAGGTCGGTGGCGCGCCTGAGTCGCGAAGCTCGACGGGCATTGAAAGGCCGTATGACCTTGTCGTCGGGTTAGAAAGGTCGTACAAAAGCAAAGAAGAACTCTGAGAAAGGCAACGAAGACTCGTGGAAGAGAAAGCAAAAGCAAGAAAGCCCCGGCTGACGCCCAACCAGCCCTTGGAGCGGACGCCTCCGCGCTGCGCGCTCCGGCGCCGCTCAAG
>JAYTQD010000531.1:0-3106 GCA_043746935.1 Acidobacteriaceae bacterium
GCCAGAGTCCGCTGTTTCATGCTTCCCGCCTCCGATGCTCTTCTCCCAATTTATCTTGAACGTCGGTGGAAAATGGAGAACTTAATCAGAGTCTCCCTAAGCCAGGTTGAGATCAATTTCGACAATCTCCGAAACAGATTGCAGTTGGAGATATCATCCTCAAAACGAAACGCGTGGGATCTAGAACAAGAGCGGAGCGCACGGCAAGTACTCGGCCACGTCATGACTCGCGACGGATGCACGTTACTGAGCTGCCTCTTAAGGCGAGGAAGAATCGATACCCAAGAGCAGTTCATGCCCGAGATTTCTTTGGCTGTACAACACGCTCAGATGCAGACTACGATGCAGCATGGAATTGTTCGCTGCGGGCAAGACGACCATGGCAGAAATCTATACGAGGTGAATCTTGAGTACGTGGCCGTGTTGAAGAGAGTGTTGCCCGAACTCACAGGCTCGTCATAGCGAAATTTCAGTCGACTTAGCCCTTGTGTCTCACGTGCTTATCCGCGCTACTTGATCCGCGGCACATCAAAGCATGCCCTGGGCACGGAGCCTTAACCTTACCTCAGCGGCTGAAGCCGCTCGACAGTTGGGCCTGATCGCAGGGCTGAAGCCCTGCGCCGCCCAAAGGCGTTCTCCGAAAGCATGAAGCCTTGCGGTAGTGAAGATCGCGACATTTGGCTTTTTGTTCAATCAAGACCACGCGGACAGGAGTGTCCGCGCCACATGGGCTGCTGCGGACGCGCATTCCGGCTTGGTAGAGAATGGCGCGGGTGGGGGACTGGAAAATAATGTTGTCGCGGGGGTAGCCCTTGTCGAGTTTGAGTTTGACTTCCTTTTCGAGGTCGTCCTTTTCGTCCTTGGCTTCCCAGTAGCCGTGGGGCAGGCGGAAGGTATCGACCAATGCGCCGTCGACGATGACGGAGGAGCCGCAGGCACGCTCGATGCGGTACTCGGGGACGAGGGTGAGATGGACTTTGCGGCCGCACTTGGAGAGAAGGTCCTGGAAGGCGCTGCGGACGGCCATTTCATGGTCAACGTAGAGGTGCCCGAAGTGGCCGAGGGCCTGATAGTAGGCGGTGACGGGGGCGTGCGTCGGCTTGAGGTTGAGCGGCGGCATGGTTAGCGTCAGTTTATCTTGTGTGGGGTGGCGGGAGGGTTGGCTAGTGAGGGGCTGGGTGGAGATGTGTGATTCCGGAACATCTTGCCTCAGCGGCTGAAGCCGCTCGTACAATCAGTCTTTATCGCAGTGTTGAAACCCTGCGCCGCCCAAAGTCCCGCCCCTTCGGCTTCGCTCAGGGCAGGCTCTGTCGCTGAAGGGCGCGACAAGGACGGGGCACCCGGAGTTCAATTTTTGGAAGCGGAACGCGGCGCTGAAGCGCCGCTCTACAGGGAGTGGTTTTCTATGACTGTCAACAATTGCAAAAAAGTCAAAAGCGGCGGACAGGAGTGTCCGCCCCACATTTGGGTACAGACCGGGGAGATAGGTAGCAGAAGACGACCTGCCGCTATTCGCAGTTGGCCGGTTCGATGGGTTAACGGGTAATCCACTTCCATTGTTCGGCGGAAAGGGGGACGACCGACAGGCGGCCCTGCCGAACTAAGGGAGAATCCGCAAAAAGCTTGTGGGCTTTGATCTCGGCCAGAGTTACTGCCTTTTGTAGCGGCGCTCCGGCTTGGATCTTCACTTTCGGAATTTTGGGATCGCTGGCATCCACCAAGACCACGGTTGCCGTACCCACCGCAGCCTTCTCATCGCCGGTGTGGTAGATCAGCAGATTTGAGGCGGGCTTCATCTCGCGCAGGTGCTTGACTGCGGCAGGGTTAGTGACACCATCCCAGATGGTGGTTTTATCGCGCTGTAGATTGGCGAAGGAATAGACAGTCGGTTCTGTTTTCAGTAAGTAGTGCATGGAGATGCCCTTCACCTAAGCCCTCTTGCGCGTGAACCCACCAGGTTGCCATCCGAGAGTTTCGCATGCATACGGACGGCTTCAACAACTTCCGTGAATCGCGCTGACCACAAGCTCAGGCTGGTCGAGCTGCCGCGAAGCCAAAAGCAAAACGATTGGGATGAGTATCCCCAATATCCCTGAAGGATTTTGCATCCCGCAAGCCTAACAGAAGGGGTCTCGGCCTCGCCACACTGATGCTTCTTGCCAAAACTCGCGGTGCTAGCAGTTCTTCTTCTCTTCCGGCTTTGAATCCGACGATTCGGGACGAAACGGGGCGGGCTACGGAAGAGGCGCCGACCCGGCTCGTACTTCGCCGGATTTGAGCTGCCGGGACAGGTTTGGCGCCGTTTCCACGATGCATAAATTTAAGTTGCGGAACCTAAGTGTGCGGCGTACACTTCGCGGGTCTGTTCCTGATTGCGGACAAACTTCGGAAAGCGAGGCTAAACACATGGCAACAACCATCCGAAAAAAGCACTCGAACCTGACCGCGGCGGAGTGGAAGGCCTTTATTGATGCGGTAAACGCACTCCACGGAGTCCAAGCCGCCGCTCCGGCCTATCGAGACTTTGTGAAAGTTCACGCGACGGCTATGAGCATGGAAGGAATGTCCTGGGCAGTGCATACGATGGGACCGACGATGCCCGGGAGGAACTTCCTGGCTTGGCACCGCTGGTTTGTGAGAACACTGGAGAAGCGGCTCCAGCAAGTGGACCCGAGCGTGTTCATTCCCTATTGGGACTGGATGGCGGATCCGCAGATTCCCGCGCAGGTTTCCTCACCCGCGCTGCTGTCGTCCTGGAGTGTGACGCGGCATTGGAAACCTGCCCAGATGCCGAGTGCAGCTGTGCTCGCCGGAGCAACGTCGCAGACGACATTCCCGTTCTTCCACAAGGATGCTCGAAGCCGGGGCACACAATGCCGTGCACAACGCCGTGGGAGGTGATATGGCTTCAGGGTCGTCTCCCTCAGACCCGCTCTTCTGGCTCCACCATGCGAACATTGACCGCATTTGGGCAGTATGGCAGAAGCAACATCCTAAGGGAAAGCCGCCCAACAAGAGTGAGATCCTTGAGCCATCACCTATGTTTGGCATCAAGGTATCGAGCGTGCTAAGTATCACTAAGTTGGGATACCGCTACGGGTAACTA
>JAYTQD010000532.1:0-3104 GCA_043746935.1 Acidobacteriaceae bacterium
GAACTCGGCGAACTCCTCGAATACCTCAAACTCTTCCGCGAAGCCGACGGCAAAGTCCCCGCCAGTCCGCCAGAGCAACGCGACGCCGTTCAGCTCATGTCCGCCCACACCGCCAAGGGCCTCGAGTTCCGCCACGTCTTCGTAATCCGCATCGAGAGTCGGACCTTCCCGCTTCCTTATCGGGAATCCCTGGTCGAGTTTCCTCAAGAGCTGCGCGATCCGCAATCCATTGCTCCCGGCGACAGCAAGGAACTCCATAAAGAAGAAGAACGCCGTCTGTTCTATGTGGCCATGACGCGGGCTGAGGATACCCTCACCCTCTATGGTCCTCCGGGACGTGGCGAAAAAGACCCCAGCCCCGCTGGCTATTTGCGCGAGTTGCTCAGCAACAAAGCTCTCGCCCAGTCGCGCCGCTCCCGCGAACCCGAACCCGTGCAGATCGACCTTCTCGCCGCCGCCGAAGATCTCAGCTTCGCCGCAGTGTCTCCGTCGCCTGTCTCCGCCTGGATCGCGCTCTCCCTCCCGCAGCCGCCTCAACGCGGCCTCAGCGCCAGCGCCATCGAAAGTTATGAGCGTTGCCCTTTACAGTTCAAACTCAATCGCGATTGGCGCATCCCCGAAGAATCCCACGCCGCCCTTCAGAACGGTGGCGCTATGCATCTCGCCCTTCGCCACTACTTCGACGCCATTCGCTTCGAGCGCCCCGTCACTGCCGCCGACGTCATCCAAATCTTCCGCGACGAATTTGCCAAAGCCGTTATCCCCGACGACTACCAGCGCGAACTCTACCAGCTGCAAGGCGAACGCCAGTTGCAGGATTTTGTCACCGCCGCCGAGCGCGGTCTTCCCGCTGTCCTTCACACCGAGCAGGAATTCACCATCGAACTGGCTGGCTGCAAAATTCGTGGCCGCATCGACCGCATCGATCACCTCGACGACGGCACCGTCCGCATCGTCGACTACAAAACCGGCAAAGCCAAAACCCAAGACGACGCCGACGCCAGCCTCCAGCTTTCCATCTATGCCCTCGCCGCCCAGCAAAAATGGGGCTACCAGGTCAGCGCGCTAGCCTTGCAAAATCTAGAAGATGGCAGCATGCCCGTCACCCGCCGCAACGAGCTCGAACTCAGGAAGGTCAGCGACCGTGTCCAAAAAGTCGCCTCAGAAATCTCGGAAGGAAAATTCAACCCAAAGCTTGGCCGCCACTGCTCCTGGTGCGGCTTCCGCAGCCTCTGCCCAGCCACAGAAAAAAATCTCGCCATCCTCCGCGCCAAAAACTAGTACAAAAACTAAAGGGACGCTTTCGCGTCCCCCAAGTTTGCCTTTCAGCGAAGTGCTGTTCTTAGCGCTTTTTCTTCGTTGCCTTTTTCTTCGCTGCCTTTTTCTTGGTTGCCATTTGAACGTTCTCCCTTCCGTCGTAGACGGAAAATTGTGCAACGGTCTTTTGTTGCAACTACTTGATGTATAGATTTATGTAAAAACGAAGTCAAGAAAAAAATGATGTCAAAGGGTATACCCGAGCAAGTACGAAAGTCACCTGTGTCCTCGTCGTCAATGCGTAATTTAATATTTTGCAAGGAACGAATCGCGCGCAAGCCAGCAACGGCGCGGATTTTCGATGAATTTTATTTTTCATCTTCATCTTCTCAACGCGATCCAATGCGCCGAATCGCTTTTCCCCCGGAACTCAAAATATAATCATCATGGCAAGAAAAGGAGTCGCAGAAATGTCGAATGAAGACGCAGTTATCCTCTCCGCCGTCCGCACCGCAGTCGGAAAATTCCAGGGCGCGCTCTCCGAAATCGCCGCCACGCAGCTCGGCGCAACGGTTGTTCGCGAAGCCGTCAAGCGCGCCGGACTCAAGCCCGAACAGATCGACGAATGCATCATGGGCAACGTTCTACCCGCGGGCCTAGGCCAGAATCCCGCCCGTCAAGCCGCAATTTTCGGCGGCCTCGCCAACGAAGTCAGCGCCCTCACTATCAATAAAGTCTGCGGATCGAGCCTCAAGGCCGTCGCTCTCGCCGCGCAAGCGATCCAAACCGGCAACAGCGCCATTGTCGTTGCTGGCGGCATGGAATCCATGACCAACGCCCCCTACCTGCTCCCCAACGCCCGCAAAGGCTATCGCCTCGGCAACGGCCAGCTCATCGACTCCATGATCAACGACGGCCTCTGGGATATTTTCAACAACTACCACATGGGCATTACCGGCGAAAACGTCGCCGAAAAGCACAGCATCACTCGCGAGCAGCAAGACGAATACGCCCTCAACTCCCATCGCAAAGCCATCGCTGCCATGAAAGAAGGACGTTTCGATTCGCAAATCGTTCCCGTCGAACTCCCCGCCCGCAAGAAAGGCGATCCGTCCACGTTCTTCACTAAAGACGAATCCCCCCGCGAAGATGCCACCATCGAAGCCCTCCGCGCCCTCAAGCCCGCCTTCAAAAAAGATGGCACCGTCACCGCCGGCAACGCTCCCGGTGTCAACGATGGAGCCGCCGCAGTCGTCGTCACCTCCGCATCACGCGCCAAGGAACTCGGCATTCAACCGCTCGCCCGCATCGTCGCCCAGGCCAGCAGTGGTGTCGAACCCAAGTGGGTCATGCTCGCTCCAGTCACAGCCGTGCAAAAGCTCTGGCAAAAAACCGGATGGAAGCCCGAAGACGTCGACCTCTACGAACTCAACGAAGCGTTTTCCGTGCAAGCCCTCGGCGTAATGAAGGAACTCGGCCTCGATCCCGCCAAAGTCAACGTCAACGGAGGCGCAGTCGCGATTGGCCACCCCATCGGCGCCAGCGGAGCGCGCGTCCTCACCACCCTCCTTTATGAAATGGCTCGCCGCAATGCGAAGCGCGGCATTGCAGCGTTGTGTCTCGGCGGAGGCAATGCCGTGGCGATGGCGGTAGAGCGGTAGGACGTTCCCATCAACAACGGCGGACAAGAGTGTCAGCCCCACACTTTGTTTGTGGCCTATTCGACGAACTGGTCCCAGGCTTCTTTGAATTTTGCGTCTGGGCCGGGATTGCGATGGCCTTTGGCATAGAAAAGGAGCGCCAAGCGACCGCGCAGAGCTGCTACCGGGACCAAGTACCAAGTGTCT
>JAYTQD010000533.1:0-1072 GCA_043746935.1 Acidobacteriaceae bacterium
AAGTCGATCCATGTCAGCGGAACAGGGTTGAGCGGTGAATTGAAACTGGCGCCGAAGCAGTTTGAACTGGACATCACGCTTGGCTTCATGCTGTCCATGTTCCACGACAAAATTGCCGCCGGCATCGAGGCGGAGTTCGACAAGTTGCTCCGCACCAAATCGAAGAAGAAAAAATAAGCCATCTTCTTATGAAGGAAAGCCAGGATGAAATCCAACCAGATTAAGACCAAGGCCCCGGCCAAGACCAGAGCTGCACAACCGGTGAAGTCATTCCCGCGCGCGAAGGTTGTGGTTAGGAAGAATGCTGGAGCTGCGGCTGGCAAGTCAAGCAGATCACGAAGCATGGGAGCGACAACGCGGACAGCAACATCGAGTGTTTCTGATAGTTCTGTTGCTTCCCCGGGTAATTTGCTGCGCGCAGGGTTGAGTGCACTGTCGCTGCCGAGGGCCGAGTCCGCAGTCGCGGACGGCCTGAGCAGGATCGCTGATTCGTTCGGTCTGAAGAAGCTCGAAGATGTATTTGACCATCGCGTGGCCGCAACAATGGAACGGATGGGATATCCATCCGCGAAAAAATTAACAAGACTAGTGGAGCAAGTGGACGAGCTTGCCAAATATTTTAAATCGCAGGAAACGCGCGGTGAAAGTTACCATGTCTTGCCTCAGTGCCGCTGATGTCACTTGTATCCAGTGATGCCGACGGTGCTGATTGAGCGATAAAAACCATGAATTATTTGCGTGGCAAGTATCTGCGCAAACATTGAAAAAAGACGACCAAAAAATGTGCACCGCAGACCGGGAGCTTTCCTGATGACCACTACCCAAGAAGTAATTGCAGCCATTCTCGATGGCCCCTCCGGCCCGAAGATCGCCGCGTTCTTTGATTTCGACGGCACGCTGATCGATGGCTACTCGGCCGCTGCTTATTTCACCGACCGGCTGCACCATGGCGAAATGGGCGTCTCGGAGCTGGTAGGCACCGTGAAGATGATGACAATGGGCGACCTCAACGAGGCGCAATTTGCCGAGGTCATCGGCAAGGGAATCGGCGAGTGGGGCGGCCGTACCGAAG
>JAYTQD010000534.1:0-20241 GCA_043746935.1 Acidobacteriaceae bacterium
ATCGGCGCGGTCGCGGCGGAGAAGGTAAAGACGACGAGTCAGCCCGGAGTCATGCTAGCCGTCGAGAAGAAATCCCGTTCGCGCACGCAGTATTACGTAGTCAACACTCCCGTAGGCGTCGAAGAACCCTATTTTGAAGCGGAGATTGATTCGGCAGGATTTGTGTACACGGCTGAATACGAACCCCGAAATGAGCAGGAAACTCTCCCCGACGGGTGTCTGGCCGGTCAGGTAGTTAAAGTTCGAATCGATCATAAGCATCTCTTCGTGCAGTGCCTGGACTCGGCCACGGAGATGCGTTGGCAGATCCAAAAAAAGAAGCCCTCGGCTCCGGACTCGGAAGCCCCCAAGAAGCCCTGAACTCACTTCGAATCCCATGGCCCGCGCCGCCCTCGACAATCCCGCCTACTTTATCAATCGCGAAGCCTCCTGGCTGGAGTTCAACCGTCGCGTTCTCCAGGAAGCCGAAGATGAAAGCAACCCCATCCTGGAACGTGTTAAGTTCCTCGCCATTACTGCCAACAACCTCGACGAATTTTTCGAAGTCCGCGTAGCCGGTTTGGTGCAGCAGATTGAAGATGGTTTCACGCAAGGCGGGCCAGATGGTCTGACGCTCTCCGAGGAGCGCGTGCTAATCGCAAAAGCGGCCAAGAGATTTGTGGACGAGCAGTACCGTTGTTGGAACAACGATCTTCTTCCGGAGTTGACGGAAAGCGGAATCCGCTTGCTGGGGATGGAAAATCTTGATCCCGAAGCTCGAATTTTCGCCGAGGAGTACTGCGAAAAGGAATTGGATCCGCTGCTGACGCCGGTTACGGTCGATCCGGCGCATCCTTTTCCCCGCGTGATCAACAAGGCGCTTTGCATGGCTTTTCTGCTGCGCCGCCGCCGCCGCTCGTCGATGACCTACATGGGCGTGGTGACCGTTCCGCGCTCGCTTCCGCGTCTCGTCCGCCTTCCGTCGGAGGGTACGACTGACTATATTTTTCTGGCCGATCTGGTGGCTCATCATGCGGCGCGGATGTACCAAGGCTACGAGATTGTTTCGGCGGCGGCCTTCCGTGTGACACGCAACAGCAATCTTTATCTACAGGAAGAGGAATCGCGCAACATCCTCGAATCCGTTCGCGCTGAGCTTCACAACCGCCGCAAGGGCGATGCCGTCCGCTTGGAAATCGAAGCCAACGCCAACCAGGAAATCATCGACCGCCTACGTACGAATTTCGAACTGGATCCCTGGCAGGTTTTTCCCGTCGACGGGCCTGTGAATCTCTCCCGTCTATTCACCGTCTATGAGCAGACTGACCGGCCCGAGTTGAAGTTCCAGCCATTCACGCCGCGCGAGCTGCGCCTAACCGCGAAGACGAAAGATTTGTTCGAGGAGTTGCGCCACCACGATGTCCTGTTGCACCACCCTTACGATTCCTACGATGCGGTCGTGTCGTTCGTGGGGTCGGCGGCCACGGATCCCAACGTGGTAGCTATCAAGCAGACTCTCTACCGTACCGGAGAACACTCCCAGATCGTGCAGTCTCTCATCGACGCCGCCGAGAAAAAGGAAGTGACAGCCGTCGTTGAGCTCAAAGCCCGCTTTGACGAGGCTTCCAACATCCGTTGGGCGCGCGATATGGAAGATGCAGGTGTACAGGTCTTCCACGGCCTGGTGGGCCTCAAGACACACTGCAAGCTGTGCCTGCTTGTCCGTCGCGATCCCGATGGTGTCACCAGGCGTTACTGTCACATCGGAACCGGGAACTATAACGCTTCCACTGCGAAAATCTACACGGATTTCAGTCTGTTTACCTCAGACCCGGAGATCACCAGCGCGGTTCACAATGTATTTAGCTTCCTCACCGCTTACGCCGAGCATTCTGACTACCACCCACTGTTGATAGCCCCTTTGCACCTCGCCGACCAGTGCCTGGCGCTGATCGATCGTGAGACCGCGCACGCCCTGGCGGGCCGTCCTGCGCGGATTATCGCCAAAATGAACGCACTGCTCGATAAAAATATGGTCGTTGCGCTGTATCGTGCGGCACAGGCGGGAGTGGAGATTGATCTCATCGTGCGCGGAATTTGTTCTCTCCGTCCCGGCATTCGCGGAGTAAGCACCCGCATTCATGTGCGCAGCATTGTTGGCCGATATCTGGAACACAGCCGGGTTTTCGATTTTGCCAATGGCGGTGAAGGTGAAACCTGGATTGGCAGCGCCGACTGGATGCCGCGTAACCTCTACGACCGCGTGGAAGTTCTGGTTCCAGTTCGGGATGAGCTGATCCGCGAACGCATTCGCCATGAAATACTAGATGCGCTCTTGCAGGACAACCGGAAAGCCCGACTCTTGCAACGCGATGGAACGTACCTCCACACACGCCGCGTCCGGCGGGGCAAGGCGCGCCTCAAACAAGACGGCTTCAACGCACAGGAGTTTTTCATGGGACTGGCGGAAGGGAAGCTCTCCCCGGATGCCATCCCCACCCCACAAGCGCGCCGCACCCGGGACCGCATTGGAAAGGAAAGCTAGCCCTTTATGGTCATTTATTTTTTGCGTCACGCCAGCGCCGGAGAAGCGCTCGACAGCCCGAAGAAAGACGAGAAGCGCGGCCTCGATAAGGAAGGCATCGAGCAGTGCGGGTTCATCGGACGTTTTCTCGCGGCTGCGGATGTGCAGGTGGATGCCATACTTTCTAGCCCGCTCAAGCGCGCCGCACAAACGGCTTTCCTGGTGGGAAACGAGATGGGTTTTGAAGGGAAAATCCAGATGGAACCAGCGCTGCGCCCAGCAGGAACATTTACGGATTTTCGTGCTCTCCTGGAAAAACATCGCAAACAGGAAGCAATTTTGGTCGTCGGGCACAACCCGAACTTAAGCGAATTTCTCGGGAAGATGATTAGTGTTTCTGGATCGGAGGCGGCGATTGACCTGAAAAAGGGCGCCGTAGCCCGTGTCGATCTCCGCCGCAACTCGGGCGAATTGCTATGGTGCGTGACGCCGCGAATTCTCCGCGCCCTCTATTCCACGGCGGCCGAGAGCGTGCGCCCAAAGAGTTCCCGGAAGTAAATCTGCTCTTTCTCGATGGCCCACAATTCGAGATCCGCACCCATGCCGCGCTTCGGAAGCAGGGTGAGCTTCACATTGGCCGCTCGCGCATGAACTTTCACCGATTTGACGGAGTCGCTGCGCCCCAAGTTCAACGCCCGCGCCAATCGAAGAAGACAAATAGCTTTTCGCACATGCTCCTGTTCGGCGGGCTGTAAAGACTTCATCGGCAAGTCCGCTGGCATGGGGCGCGTCTTGCCCATATAGCGTGAGATGGCCGCAATCACTGTCCGCTGTTCCGGGGTGTACCCCGCCATTTCAGAATTCGCGAGGATGTAATAGGTATGGCGGTGGCGTCCGTTCCGGTTGATGTAGTCGCCGACTTCGTACAGCATGGCGGTTGCGCCTAACAGTTCGCGGTACGCCGGTGGCAGCAGGTGTGCCGATTTCAGAACGTCAAATAACTGCAACGCAAACGCGCGCACCCGCAAAGCATGATCTTTTTCGACCTTGTAGTGCTGGACCGCCGCCATGACGGAATCCCAGCGTTCCGCCTCGATCTGTTTGCCGGACCGCGTATGGCTGTCGTATTCCGCCGCCATCTGCGCCAGCAGGCCATCGCGTAACCCCAGCGGCGAGTAGCGGAACCCCGGCAGTTTGCAGCGTTCCAGAATGTCCGCATAGACCACCGCTCCGGCTAGGATGATTTCCGCCCGCCGCAGGCCGACTCCCGCCAGCTTCCTGCGTTCTTCCACAGTCAACAGCGCCAGCTTTCTTGCCAGCCGCCGCGCCGTATCGCGCGACACCGCCCTTTTCTTCGGGTCCACGACCCCTTCACTCAGCGCAGCCAGGGACGCCGCCGTTCCAGAAGTGGCAATCACCATCTTGATGTGTGCGCCGGAAATGCGTTGGGCCACCCGCGCGACGTAACGTCCTACAAATCCCCGCAACCGCTCCAGTTCGCCCTCACGCGGCGGATCATGCCGTAGAAACTCATTCGTCAGCCGCACCGCGCCCAGCGGCAGGCTGGCCGTTTCCTTGATGTGCCCCTGTTGCGAAATCGTGAGCTCGCAGCTCCCGCCGCCGAGGTCCATCATCAATACCGGCGTCGGCGGCAGCCGCAGGTTGGACACCAGCCCCAGGTGAATCAGGCGACCCTCCTCCTGCCCGGAAATGATCTCCACCGTCCATCCCGTTGCCGACCGCACCCACTCGAGAAATGCTTGAGAATTTCGCGCATCCCGCAATGCACTGGTTCCCACAACGCGTACCCGGTCCGCCCCCGCCCGTTGCGCCGCTTTGTGGAAACGCCGCAGAACCTTGACCGTTTCCGCCATGGCGTCCGGGGAAAGATACCCAGTCCGGAAAGCCAACTCCCCCAGCCGCACCACTGCCCGATCCTGCTGAATTTCGATAAGTTTTCGCCCCTGAAGACGCGAAATCTTCAGCCGAACGGAATTGGAGCCAATGTCTACAGCCGCGAAGACTGGCATAAAGGTGGGAAATTCAAGTTCTTTAGTTCAGAGTTGTGTAATCGGTTGACGCAATGGCATTCACGATACTATGCGATTCTCTACCTTAAGAAGGCCGCAAAACGGCCTCGGAGCTTGCGCCAATGGTTTTTAACACGTTTGTAACACCATCATGCTAGCATTCCGCGATGGCGGACCCTGCCTACGATATGTCCGGACTCACATCTGATCTCTCCTCCGGGCCTCAACTGGCCGCTCCGATTGAGCGCCGCCCTTCGCCTTTGGCGAACGTGCAACACGCCGCTTGGCCCGACCAACTTTTCCGCTACGCCATGTGGGCCTGCGCCATGTCCGTACTGGTCATCCTTGCTCTCATTGTGTACGAACTCGTGCTGAACTCCCGCTTATCCTGGAACGCCTTCGGATTCAAGTTCTTTGTCGGGCAAGATTGGGATCCCGTCCAGGACCACTACGGCGCGTTACCGTTCATTTATGGCACCTTGGTCTCGTCGTTGCTCGCGCTTCTCATCGCCGTCCCACTCTCGGTTGGCACCGCCGTTTTCCTCACGGAAATGTGCCCAGTCTGGCTCCGCGGGCCGCTTTCCTTCTTCACCGAACTCCTGGCTGCCATTCCCAGCGTGATCTATGGCTTGTGGGCCATCTTCGTGTTGGTCCCGATTCTGCGCGTTTACGTTCAACCTTGGCTGGCGAAAACGTTAGGTTGGACCGGATTGTTTGAGGGACCACCATTTGGTATCGGCATGTTAGCCGCGGGTGTTGTCCTGGCCATCATGATTATCCCGGTAATTTCCTCCATCACCCGGGAAGTCATGTCCGTAGTCCCTTCGCATCAGCGCGAAGGCGTTCTGGCGCTTGGCGCTACTCGTTGGGAGATGATTCGTCTCGGTGTCCTGCGCAATGCCCGCACCGGCATCGTGGGAGGCGTCATCCTAGGACTAGGCCGCTCCTTGGGCGAAACCATGGCCGTCACCATGGTGATCGGCAACCGCCCCGAGATTGCCAAATCCCTCTTCGCTCCCGGCTATAGCATGGCCTCCGTCATCGCCAACGAATTCAGCGAAGCCACCGGCGACCTCTACCTCAGCGCCCTCGTCGAAATTGGACTCGCCTTGTTCTTCGTTACCATCATTGTGAACGCCCTGGCCCGCCTCCTAGTTTGGTCCGTCACAAAAGGGCAGCCTGCGAGGGGAAATGTCTGAGCTAGCCTTGGCTCCTTCCCAGCAAACAGCAATGCCGGGTGTTAGCATCGGCCGGCTAGTCATGGATCGCCTCATGACCTTCTTGTCTTATCTGGCGATGGCCTTGGTACTCGCCCCGCTGATCGCGATCTTCGGCTACCTCCTCTACAAGGGCATCGGTTCCATCAACCTGGATTTCCTAACGCAAACCCCCAAGCCCGTTGGCGAAGTTGGTGGTGGTATGGCCAACGCCATCGCCGGGTCGGCGGTAATTCTGGGCCTAGCTAGCCTGCTAGGCGTACCTGCGGGAATCGGCGCGGGTATCTACCTTGCGGAATACGGACGTGGTGGTCGCTTTGGCGCCATCGTGCGCTTTACCTCGGACGTTCTCAACGGCGTACCCTCCATTGTGATCGGCATCGTGGCTTACAGTTTGGTGGTCATCCGTCAAAAGCACTTTTCCGCGCTCGCCGGCGGCGTCGCCCTGGCCATCATGATGATTCCCACCATCACCAGAACAACCGAGGAAATGTTGCTGCTCGTGCCCTCACAAATTCGCGAAGCCGCGTTCGGTCTCGGTATTTCGCAGTGGCGTACCACGCTTTCCATTACGCTGCGTACGGCTCTCTCCGGCATCATCACCGGCGTGATGCTAGCATTCGCGCGCGTGGCCGGGGAGACCGCGCCTCTTCTGTTTACTGCTTTCGGCAACCAGTTCTGGAATTTCAATCTCAATCAGCCCACGGCAGCTCTGCCTTTGCAGATTTTTACCTATGCGATTTCCCCCTATGAAGACCAGCACCGGCAAGCCTGGGCCGGCGCGCTTGTGCTGATCGTTATGATTGTTTTGGCGGTTTCAGCCGTACGTCTCGCGGTTCGCCGCGGCAACTTCAGCGGAGCTCATTAAGTTATGGGTGTTGGCATTCAAGTCCAAAACCTGAACGCATGGTTCGGGAAGAAGCAGGCCCTGTTCGACATCAACATGACGGCCCTGGCGAACCATTGCACCGCCGTCATCGGCCCCTCCGGCTGCGGCAAGTCCACGTTCGTGCGCTGCATCAACCGCATGCACGAGACCATCCCCGACGCCCGCGCTACGGGAAAAGTCATGATCGGCGAGGTCGATGCCTACAACGGCGCATCCTCCACCCAGCTGCGCCGCCGCGTCGGCATGGTGTTTCAAAAGCCGAATCCATTTCCCACGATGTCGATTTACGACAACGTTGCCGCGGGCCTCAAGCTCAACGGTTTCAGCGGACGTCAGCAATTGGATGAAATCGTCGAGCGCTCCCTCAAAAATTCCGCACTTTGGGATGAAGTCAAAGACGACCTGAAGAAGAAATCCGGCGCCAGCCTCTCCGGCGGCCAGCAGCAACGCCTTTGCATCGCCCGTGCCCTCGCCGTCGAACCGGAAGTCCTGCTGATGGACGAACCCTGCTCCGCCCTCGATCCCATCTCCACCAGCAAAATTGAAGACCTCATCTTCCAGCTCAAAGAGCACTACACCATCGTCATCGTGACGCACAATATGCAGCAAGCAGCCCGCGTCGCGGAGTACACTGGATTTTTCCTTTTGGGTAAGCTGATCGAGTTCGATAAGACGACCAAGATCTTTACCAACCCCTCCGACAAACGGACGGAAGATTACATCACAGGCAGGTTCGGATAATGCGCACGCGTTTCCAGCAAGGGCTCGAAGATCTCCGGGAGAAGCTGCTCCGTATGGGCGGGCTCGCCGAACAGGCCGTCGAACGCGCCTGCCAGGCCTACATGGACCGCGACCTCAACCGCTGCCACCAGGTGCTCGAAAACGAAACCCTCATCAATGCCGCCGAGCGCGACATTGACGAGTCCGCTTTCGATTTGATGGCCATGCAGCAGCCCATGGCCGTGGATCTCCGCTTTCTGCTCGCGGTTGTCAAAATCAATGCCGACCTCGAACGCGTCGGCGATCAGGCCGTCAACATCGCAGAACGCGTCATGGACATGATGGAACTACCAGCCGTGGACTTGCCCGTGGACATACCCCGCATGGCGACGGCCGTTTCCGCCATGGTGCGACGGGCGTTGGAGTCATTCGTAGAAGGCAAAGCGGAACTCGCTCAGGCTGTTCTGGAAATGGATAACGTTGTGGATCGTATGCGCGACGAAGCTTTCATCGTGCTGGTCAAGAAGATGAACACCAGCCCAGACGCCACACGCCAGGCTCTCGACGCCCTTCTCATCGCCCGGAATCTTGAGCGCGTCGCCGATCACGCCACCAACATCGCCGAAGATGTAATCTTCTGGGTGCGCGGCCATGACGTCCGCCACAACGTTAACCCAGATCCCTCACCGCAGCCAACTACGGGCACCTAAAATTCCAATGGAGGCGCGGGCGTCCTCGCCCGCGCGAGGGGAAGACTCTTGTAGGGGCTGGCACCCGAGCCTGCCCACCGAGCGCAGCTAGGAACCACTCCCAGCCTCTATACTGAATCCCCACTCTTAACGGAGGTTCCCATGCGGTCCAATCTTCGCCGAGCCGTTACCGCCATCTCAGCCATTGCCATTCTTTCCACCGCAGCCCTCTTAGCCAAGCCTCCAAAGACCAGGGATGCCACCGTGCTTCCTTCAGGCCGCCACCTCCCACCACGCTTACCGGGCGACCCGCAAAAAACCAACGGCCTCCCCACTGTCATCGCTCTTGATCCAAGCGGCCATTACGCAGCGCTACTCAACAACGGCTACGGCGCCATCGATTCCGGCATCAAGCAATCCATTGGGATCCTCGATCTCGCCACCAACCAGCTCACCGATTTTCCCGACGACCGCCTCGCCGAAAGCGCACCGCAAAGCTACTTCCTCGGACTCACTTTCTCCACCGATGGCGCTCATCTCTACGCTTCGTTCGGCTCCATCACCGATCCAACCGGCCTGAAGAAAGACAGCACCGGCAACGGCATCGCCGTCTACAGTTTCGACCAAGGCAAAATCAAGCCTGAGCGCTTTCTCAAGATTGCTCCACAAACTGTAGGCAACGAAAAATTTATCGCCAAAGGACTTTTCAAACTCGGGCGCGGCCAAGCCATCCCTTATCCCGCGGGAATCGCTGTCGTCGCCCACGATGGCCACGATCAATTGCTCGTCGCCAACAATCTTTCCGACAACGTCCTTCTTATCGACGCCGAATCCAGCAGGGAACTACAGCGCTTCGATCTCAGCACGCATCGCCTGATCCCTGCCGAGTTTCCCTACACGGTTGTCGTCGCCCATGATGGCAAGCGCGCCTGGTGCAGTCTGTGGAATGCCTCGAAGGTTGCTGAACTGGACCTCGTTGCGGGCAAAGTGACGCGTTGGATTTCCCTGCGCGAGCCCACGGTCGCCACTGATCCAGGGACTCACCCCACCGCCATGCTGCTCAACGCAGACGACTCCCGGCTTTATGTCGCGCTCTCGAACGCCGATCTCGTTGTTGCAATTGATACCGCGAAAGGCGAAACAACCGCGTGGTTCTCCACCCTCCTGCCCGACCAGCAATCCAGTGGCAGCATTCCCATCGCTCTAGCCTTGTCCGCCGATGGCCAACGTCTCTTCGCAGCCAATGCCGGCACGAATTCCGTGGCTGTCTTCGATGTCGGTAAAAGTAGTTTCTCGAAGCTCCAGCCCGCGTTGGGTTTCATACCCACCGAGTGGTACCCCACCGCGCTCGCCGCCCACGGCGAGGATCTTTTGATCGCTTCCGGCAAAGGCCGCGGTACTGGTCCGAATGCGGAACGAAATGCCGAGGATAATCACTCCAAGCGCCGCCACACTTTTCCCTATATTCCCACGCTGTTGCACGGCTCCATCGCCCGTCTAAAAATCGCGGATGTCGAAAAGCAGCTCCCAGCACTCACGCGCACAGCGCAGGAACAAAACCTCCTGCTCGCGGAAGCCAGCAACTTCGCTTTCGCCGCCGGCCACAATCCCATCCGCCACGTCATCTACATCGTGAAGGAAAACCGCACCTACGACCAGATTCTCGGCGACCTCAAAGCTGGCGATGGCGACCCCTCGCTCGTCCTCTACGGCGAAGACATCACACCCAACCAGCACCAGCTCGCGCTCCAATTCGGCGTGCTCGACAACTTCCACGATTCCGGCGAGGTTTCCGGCGACGGCCACATGTGGTCCCTAGCCGCCACCACTACGGACTACACCGAGAAGACCTGGCAAATTGCCTACCGCAACAGCCAGCGCCCCTACGACTACGAAGGCCTCGTGGCTGACGAATACCCGCTTGCCCACAATCTGCCCGACGTGAACGAGCCGCAATCCAAATATCTCTTCAGCAACGCCGCCAGCCACGGTCTCACCTATCGCCACTACGGAGAATTCGTGGCCACCGAGTGGTGCGAAAAACGTTCCAAGCACGCCCAAGCCTCGCCCAAACAGGGTACTCCGCCTCCTCCGGGCGGCGAGTGCCCCAAGAATTCAACTCCGTTCGGCGACCCGTTGCCGGACAACGTTGGCCAACCGAAAGCGTCGCCGAACCCCTATCACTGGCCCATTCCCGCCATCAAGCGCAACGTGGCCACCAAGCCCGAACTCCGCGATCACTTCGATCCCAACTTCGCGGATTTTAAGGAAGATTATCCCGATCAACTTCGCGTCGACGAATTTCTCAACGAGCTCGATGGCTTCGTCCGCAGCCGCGGGAACAAGAACAAAGAATTACCCAGCTACGTCTTTCTGCGTTTACCCAATGACCACACCGCTGGCAAAAGGGTGAATTTCCCCACCCCCGCGGCCTCCGTCGCCGACAACGATCTTGCCGTCGGCCGGGTCGTCGCAGCCGTCTCCCACAGCCCGTACTGGGAGGATACAGCCATCTTCATTTTGGAGGATGATGCTCAAGACGGTGCCGACCACGTCGATGCCCACCGCAGCACGGCGTTTGTCATCAGTAAGTACGCGCCGGGGTCCGTGGAACATCCCGTCGTTCATCACGATTTCTTCACAACGGTCAGCCTGGTCCATACCCTGGAAGCGTTGCTGGGCTTGCCGGCGATGAATGTCAACGACGCCTATGCTCCGCTCATGACCGGCCTGTTTTCCGGCAAAGGCGAGCAAAAGCCTTTCTCCGCCGATTATCGCAACCAAAAGAACGGCCTCATCTATCGCGCCAACGCTCCCCAAGACCCAGGCGCAAAAGAATCCGCGCAGCTCGATTTCTCCCACGCCGACGCCGCCGATTCCAAGGTTCTCAACGCCATCCTCTGGCGTGACCGCAAGGGCGCCCAGCCCATGCCCCGCGCCAGAACCGTTTCGCAAAAAGAACTTGTTCCGTAGATGGCAGTGGTGTATGCTGCTGGGCATCAGGGTGGTTCTCCCCCGAAACCTTCCGGTAAAGCAAGGAAAATTTAATCTGGAGGATTCCCATGCCTGCAAGTATCACTACGTTCAGCGCACCCAGTGTTGACGTTTACTTTTTCTCGCACCGTGCCAATGTGGACGGACAACCCTCGAAACATCTTGCCCAATTCATAACGGGCGCCACCAAATCCCTTGACGTCGCAATCTACGATCTCAAGCACCCCGACATCGTAAAAGCCTTGCAGACTGCCGCAAAGAAAGTGAAGCTGCGCATTGCCTATGATGGTGGGCCAGTCAAGTCGGTCAAGGGCGGTACGATGGCCGATCCGAAGCCTGCGGGAACGGAACAAGTACTGAAACAAGCGGGGTTGCTGAAATATGCGACGTCCATCCATGTCGCAGGCCGTCATCTCATGCACAGCAAGTACATCGTGCGGGATGGGAAGCAAGTCTGGACCGGGTCCGGCAACTGGACTCATGGGGGACTTGATTTGCAGGACAACAACTATCTTGCCATCCAGTCACCGGCTTTGGCGGCGGCTTACGAGGCCAGCTTTACGTATCTCATCTCACCCGCGCACGCTCATCCCACCAAGCCCAAGGTCGCTGGGAAAGTCCCCGTGATCAAGCTCGCTTCCATCACAATGAGCCCCTATTTCTCCGGGGGTGGTGTCGAGACCGAACAACTCGAAATTGCAATCGTGGATCGTATAAAGAAAGCGAAGAAGATCCGCCTAATCGCTATGCTGGTCAGCGACCAGGGCATCTTGGATGCCCTGAAGGCTTTCCAACCTGCGGGCAAAGATATTCGAGGCATTCTTGATCCGCACGAAATGAAGCAGGTCATGCATCCGTCCGGGGGCAAGTCGAAGAAGAATCCGGCACTATTCTGGTTTGCCAACGGCGACAAGCGTTTTGTCGCGGCTCCGACACACGCCTACAGTCATTCCGACAACAATGATTTCATGCACAACAAAATTATGATCTTGGATGGAAAAACACTTGTCGTAGGCAGCTATAACTTTTCCGAAAACGCCGAATCCAACGACGAAAATATCCTGATCATTGAGTCGGCAGCGATGGCGGCCGCCTATCAAAAGTACTTCGATGCCATGTTCGCGCAGTATACGAAGCACGGAGCCAAGCTGCCGCCGATATAGCGTTTTCCCGAATTTTGCAGGGTGGGCATTCCAGCCCGCCCTGTTTTTTATTGGCCAATCTTTCTTGGGTTCCGATTGAAGTACTCTTCCGGCTTCATGGAAGCCACCTTCATCAGCCGCGCCACTGTACCTGTCCATCCCGTCTGGTGGCTGGCCCCAAGCCCCGCGCCATTATCGCCATGAAAATATTCAAAGAACAAAATGTAATCCCGCCATAAGGGATCACGTTGGAATTTTTCCGCCGCGCCATACACCGGTCGCCGTCCGTTCACATCTTTCAAAAACGTGCTGGTCAGCCGCCGGCTGAGATCCATCGCTACCTCATACAGCGTCATCGCACGTCCTGACCCCTTCGGGCACTCGACGCGGAAATCATCGCCAAAGTAACGGTAAAACCCGAGCAGCGCCCGAATGATCAACACGTTAATCGGAAACCACACCGGGCCGCGCCAGTTTGAGTTTCCGCCAAACAATCCATTCTGCGATTCCGCGGGCTGATACTGCACCACGTATTCCTCGCCATGCACGTCAAACTCATACGGATGGTCCAGGTGATACCGCGAAAGCGACCGGATTCCATGCGGGCTCAAAAACCACGACTCGTCCAGCATGCGCGACAGAATGCGCCGCAACTTTTCCTCGTTCACCACGGAGAGCAGATATTGCCCATCTTTCCCGGCTCGGTCTGGCGGAAAAATATTAGCCACCAGCTCCGGATGCTTCTGCACAAACTGCGCCACCTTCTGGCGCAACCGGGGAAATTTTTCAATCTGCTCGTGAGTCGTGATGGACGTTGCGCACAACGGCAGCAATCCCACCATCGACTTTACTTTTAGCCTTCCGGCGGTGCCGTCCGGCAAATGCAACAGATCGTAAAAAAATCCGTCCTCCTCATCCCATAGCTCGTCTTGATTCTCGCCGATCCGGTCCATGCTCCCCGCGATCCACAAAAAGTGCTCCATGAATTTCAACGCCATGGGTTCGAAGGTGGGGTCGTCCATCGCCAGCTCAAGAGAAATTTCCAGCATGTTCTGGCAGTAGAGCGCCATCCATGCCGTGCCGTCCGCCTGCTCCAGATATCCCCCCGTAGGCAGCGGACGGCTGCGATCAAATACACCGATGTTATCGAGCCCAAGGAATCCCCCTTCGAACAGGTTTCTTCCCAGCGGGTCCTTGCGGTTGGCCCACCAGCTAAAATTCAGCAGTAGTTTCTCGAACACTTTTTTCAGGAACGCCTTGTCGCCGCTGCCATACCTCTGCTTGTCGCTCCCATACATTGTCAACGCGGCAAATGCCTGCACCGGAGGATTCACGTCCCCAAAATTCCACTCGTACGCTGGAATCTGTCCATTGGGATGCAGGTAAACCTCGCGCAGCATCATGAGCAACTGGCTCTTCGCGAAATCAGGATCCACCTCGTTCAGCGCAATCGTGTGAAACGCCAAGTCCCACGCCGCATACCAGGGATACTCCCACTTGTCCGGCATGGAGATTACGTCGTCATTCAACATGTGGAACCAATTCGCATTGCGCGTATCGGGGTTTCGCAAGCCTCGCAGCGGGTTGTGGCCGTGGTCTGCCAGCCACGTCTCCAAATCGAAAAAGTAGTATTGTTTGCTCCACAGCAATCCCGCCAGGGCCTGCCGGTACACGTTGCGTTCATCCTCGGTCGCTGCCGCCGGAGTAAGCGACTGGTAGAACTCGTCGGCCTCATTCAACCGCAAGGAGAAGACCGCATCGTAGTTGGCGGAGAACGGCGCGCCAATATGATTCGCTAGACTCGCCCGCGTGAGCCGCAAGCGAATCACTTTCTTGTCTCGCGCTGGCACCATAACCTTGTACTGCGCCGCCATTTTGGTTCCCGTCCCGGCGGGATTGATCGCGTCCGTCTCTCCGTCAATGATGTAGCGGTGGAAAGCGTCCTTGACATAAGGCGCGGCGTTAGCAGTCTGGAACAGTCTCTTCTGATTCGTCTCATTGCCAGTGAAGAGCAATGGCACATCACCGTCGCAGTGAAAGAGCCAATCCCCCAGTTCCCGGTGGCTCGCCTCGGCCAGCGTGATGTTCCCTGGCCCATTCATTGCACTCAGGGTTGGCATTACCGGGCGTTGCGACTGCGACCATGTATTGCGGAACCACAAGTGCGGCAGCACCTGCAACTGCGCCGCTTCCGGTCCGCGATTGCACACCGTGATGCGGATCAGAATGTCCTCGGCATCTTGCTTGGCATACTCCACGAATACGTCAAAGTACCGGTCGTCGTTGAAGACGCCCGTATCCAGCAGTTCATACTCTGGCTGCATCCGTGTGCGTTCGTGATTGGTGCGCACCAAATCGTCGTACGGAAACGCCGCCTGCGGGTACTTGTACAAATATTTCATGTACGAGTGCGTCGGCGTCGAATCGAGGTAGAAGTAACACTCCTTCACATCCTCGCCGTGATTGCCTTCGCTGTTGGCGAGTCCGAATAAACGTTCCTTGAGAATGGGATCTTTCCCATTCCACAGCGCCAAGGCAAAGCACAGCCGTTGCTTCTCATCCGAAAAGCCCGCCATGCCGTCTTCTCCCCAGCGGTAGGCGCGGGAGCGGGCATGGTCGTGAGGAAAGTAGTCCCAGGCTGTGCCGTTGGCGCTGTAGTCTTCGCGCACCGTGCCCCACTGCCGCTCGCTCAGGTACGGTCCCCACTTCTTCCACGGAGCTTTCTGGTCGCGCGCTTCTATCAGGCGGAGTTGCTCGGCGGTGGGTGGTGTTGTTGCGGGCATTCAAACATCCTCTCGGGAGCTGCGTGCTTGAGTCTGCGGATCAGGATCGAAACAGGCTTGATTATCCACGGGATACCGGGCTTCTGCCAAGCGAGGCCATGGTCCAAAAGGCCAAGGGAAGACGGCAACTGCGACTTGCGGGTGCCCCGCCCTTGTCGCGTTTCTCAGCGACAGGGCGGGGTTTTCCCATATTCATCGGACAGCGGCATCCTGCGGTTCTACATACCCTTACTGCCACGAGGTGGCGCGGGCGCGGAACGAGGTGCAGGTGCGGGCGCCGAACGCGGCGCAGGCGCCATGCGTGGAGCAGGTGCCCCACCACGCGGTCCCGTAGGACGAGCCTGAGGCGCTCCGCCGCTCGTCCCTCGCACAGGTCGACCGCCCCGGTCTCTGCCGTCGTCGCCAGATCCAAGCCCACGCGATCCAAGCCTGGGTGAACCAGGTTCCGGCGGCGTGTTCATCCTCCCCAGGTCAACCCGCCCGCGAGGCACGCCTAGCCCAGCTTCCCGAGGCTCCGGATTCCGCAAGATTCCTCCATCAGCTCCTTCTCGCACTACTCGCCGCGTCGGATCGCCGAATCGCGTTCCTGGCTCGACTTCCACTCCCCGAATCCGCGGCACACGGCCGTGGCCGTTCGTAGGCGGTACAGGAGGTTTCCAACCTACCGGTGTCGTAAGAAAACGTGGCGCTAAAGCCCACTGGTTAAAGCCGCCGGACTGCCAACACCAGCCGCTCGATTGCAGGTAGTTCCAACTGCCATAGCGGTACGGCGCCCATCCCCACGGATACGAAGACACCCACGTGTAGCCAAAGCCGGGATACCAAACCCACGATCCGTCCGCGAACGGATCCCATCCAAAGCTGGCAAAGTAAGGCCGCCAGCAGCTTCCGGAGCCGGGGGCGTTGATATAGCTGCCGTAGTAGTTCAGATCGCTAAAGCCAGACGCGTAAGGCGAATCATTCCGCGAACGGTTGAAGTTTCTGTTGTGATACGAATCCAGTTCGGCGTTCCAGTCCTCGTAAGGGCCGTCTTCGTAGTTGCGCGCCTCGGTGTAGTTATCTTGATTCAACAAATCGAAGCTAACCGTTCTGTTCTTGGAGATGGTCACCGTTTCAGAACCGGTACCCAGCACGTCCACTTGACCGTGGTGAACAGCGATATGAGCTTGCGACTGGTCCACGCTCGCGCGAAAACGCGCCGAACGCTCCAGATTGATCGAACGATGCCCCAGGTTTACGACAAAGTCGTCGCGTTTGCCAAGATCAATGTTGCAGTAAACGGTGCCCTCGCTCAAATCCAGTTCCGTATTTTTTCCGCCGGAATCGCGCAACGACAGCCGCGTAAATTCCACGCTCGTATTCGGCGCAAGGCGGATCGTGCTGCCATCTTCCAGCTCGATTTCCACGCGTCCATCATCCTTGGTCGCGATGCGCGTGCCCTGCGTAATCGGCAAATTTTGCAGTGCCGATTCAAATCCATCCCCGGTCCGGCGATCAATCTGTACGTTTCCCTGCACGTCGCTCAAGCGCACAATGCGGGCCAGGGAGTCCGCGAACATCGGCGTCGCCAGCAGAACCGCCGCCAATAAAGCCAACACACGGCTAACTCGAACGTGGGTCATAGTTACCGCCTCCGGGGTCCACAATCACCCCCTTGAAACTTAGATGCAACCTAATAGTAACGCGAGTTCCCGACAAAGTTGTCACCTGTGTGGGAAATGTTTCGAATGTGGTTATGTCCTTTAAAATATTGAAAACAAGAGACTTACGTCCATCCTGCATCCTCGACACCCGGTCTTCCCGTTCCGTGGGGCACTTCAAGCCCGTGGCTCCACTTGCCGATGACTCCCTCTGACGATGCTCTCCGGAGTTCCATGCATGTCTTCCGACCACTATCTACGCAAGATCTACGTGCAAGGCGACCGCATCATGCTCGCGGTGGTCTGGTTGATGTGCCTCAATTCGCTAGGTATCGCCGGATGGTATGACACTTGGCAATCCGCATTCCTCGTCGCTGTGCCCTTGGCTCTGCTTTCTACCGTGGCCGTAATTTTCGCCACTGGTTCTCTCGTGACGCGGTTGGTCAACGCCACCGTATTCATGTGCCTCGCCGCTGTCGTCATCCATCAGGGGCACGGGATGATCGAATTGCACTTTTCCATTTTTGCCCTGCTCGCCTTTCTTCTCTACTACCGCGACTGGAGGCCTGTAGTCCTCGGCAGTGCTGTCGTCGCCATCCATCATGTGCTCTTCGATATCCTGCAACGCAGTGGCGTGCCCGTTTATTTAATGGACCATCACCACGGCCTGGAATATGTAGCCGTGCATGCCGCCTATGTCGTGTTTGAGGCGGTCATTTTGGTGTACATGGCGGTGTCCATTCGTAGCGAAGCCATGCAGTCAGCGGAAATTTCCTTTTTAGGAACTAAGCTGGCCGTCGTCGATGGCATCATCGATGTGCAAGTACCCGTCGAGGTGGCCAGCTCTTTCGCGCGCGGCTTCCGGGACTTCATGGCGGCCATTGCCCAAGCCATCGGCTCCGCGCGCACTTCCGCAGCTCGATTGGCCCGTTCCACCAAGCAACTCAACGCCTCTGCGGGCAGCGCCCGGGAAGCGGTAGCCCACCAGGAGGAAGCCGCCCGCCGAATGGCCGATGAGGCCGATCAAATGATGCAGACCTCCGAAGAGGCCGCGCAACAGTCTCGTGATGCCTTGGCCGCCGCAACCTCCGCCCAATCCGACGCCGAGCGCGGACGCGCCACCGTCAGCCAATCCCTCGAGCTCATGCGCCAGCTCGAAGCCGCCGTTCTGGACGCTGGTGCCGTTGTACAACGCCTGAATCAGGATTCCGCACACATCGGTGAAATGGTGGATGTCATCAACGAAGTGGCCGACCAAACCAACCTCCTCGCTCTCAATGCCGCCATCGAGGCCGCGCGCGCCGGTGAGGCGGGTCGCGGTTTTAGCGTCGTTGCGGACGAAGTGGGTAAGCTCGCCCAGCACACCCGCGCCTCCACCCAAAAAATTGGCGCCGCCGTCGATGCCTTGCAAAGCGCTAGCTCGAATGCCAAGCATGCCCTTGATCGCAGTCAGGACGCCGCCCGCCGCAGCGTCGAGCACGGGCAGGAGGTGGACGAGGTTCTCCAGGTGATCGCTCGATCCACCGCCACCATTTGCCAGCTCAGCGGAAGCATCGTCGCCGCAGCCGATCAGCACAAGGCCGCCACAGCCCACGTCCTGCAAGGCATCCAGTCCATCCGCGATGCCGCCAGCCTCACCGTCCAGGAGATCGAAAAGACCGCCCTCGCAGCTCAGGAAATGCAGGATCTCTCCGAGGATATGGAGTCGTCCGTGGGACAGTTCCGTTGCGATCATTCCAACCGGGACAGGAACCTTAGAGATGAACTACGCCGCCCCAAAGCTTTGACCTCCACGGCGGGGAAGTTCTAGTCAAGGAAATGCCCTGAGCACGGGAATCTTCGCCAGCGCGTCCCGGTCTCGTGAATCCACTGCGAGCCGTACTCCGGGGCGTTCGAACCGGTATCGTCCCCCGCTCACCGGACCAGTCACCGTCAGCCCGGTTCGCCCCACGTATTCGAACATGGGGCCGGCAGAGTTGGCAGCGGGTGTCGTTCTCTGCGCTGGAATAGCTCCGTGGTACACGGACGGACGTGGTCTGCTTCTGCCGCAGCACATGCCATACCTCCTCGTTCTTTTATCGAATTCCGCAATTCAACTTCACGATGGAACTTCGCTTTCCGAGTCTTCGGTAAAGATGGCCTCGCGAGTTCCGGTTTCTGGAACAAATCGTTCCGCCAAAATTGCGCCTGCCGACAGCGCGGGCCACAACAGGAGACGAGCGGTCTGGGTTTCCCCCGTAAGAACTGCCAGGGGCAGGGAAACCCAAAGACTCAAACAGTAGAAGCAGCCCAGCACGTCCCCAGCAAAACGCCCTCGCGAAGCTTCACGCAGACGCGCCAAGAGTCGGAACGGCCCTGCTTCATACGCAAAGAGATGGGTAATCCGCCACACCACAAGCACTCCGATCACAAGTCGGTAAAAAGCCATACGCGTTGTATTTCTGAAAATTGTGGTTGTCAGCGAGCGGCTGGCAGCTGTACAGAGCCGCCAGCCGCTCGCCAACTGTTTTGACCTAGCTGGATACCTTCAGACCGATGGTCTGGAAGTCTCCGTCCGACCACGATGGCGTGCTATAGCCGTTCGTAACGCGTTTACCGTAGCGGATGCGGAACTCATAGCAGCAATCCACCGGTGGGGTGTACCGCATCGTCTCCCCACTCCCAATCCACGACCTCTGCACGTAGTTCGGGTCAGGGCCGTTGATCAGCGGATGGGATACATAGCCACGAAGGTTCGGGGGCGTTACTGTGGCAGTGGTTCCGTGTCCGTATTCAGCATCCACTTTGTACTGGAACAGGTGCCCGTTAGCATCGGAAACGGAAATGTTGATATCCACATATCCGCCGGGCCCGATGTCATAGGCAGGGCACTCCTGGTTGCTTCCGTTCGTGAGTACGGCAGGTGTGCCATTGCTGAGATACGCCGTCACGCTGTTCATGTGTTGGAAGACTCCAGTGTTGTCGATCAACAAGGTGAGCGCATCGTCCGGACTCAACGTGACCGAGGCAAAAGCGCCATCGTAGCCGAGCACGGTCAAGTTCACGCCCGCCATCTGCGGCCCGCCCACCAGGACCGAAGAATCCACTTCGAGCATCAGACCCTGCTTGTCCCAGTACACGGTCCCACCCGCGGGTACAGCCGGGAAGGGATCAAGCGTGGGAGGCGTAGGCCCGTTTTGCCGGGCTTGCGGCGTGGCATACAGCCCCACCAGACCGGCGGTGTTAAATGGTCCCATTTTCACCACCGCACTCGAGTTGAAACTCCCACCCGGGTTGTAGATGTAGACCGTGTGGAACAGATCCGCCGAGACCGGAGCGGATGACACCGGCACCGTGCCGCCTCGCGCCGGATTCGCCGTGCCACCGCCCCACTTGCCCGCTTCCACCTGGTAATACGACACTCCGGAGGTGGTGGCGAACATGCCGTAGAGATCTAACCCTCCCGCGAACGCGAGATCGCTATTGTCGCCACTGTACTTCGTTGCGTATCCCTGTGTGATATGGGCCACCTCAATGTTGCCAACGTTGGTCCACGCAAACCCCGACTGCGGAGGGTTGTGCGGGTTGCAGACCGTGCTGGTTTGATCATTGCCCAGCAGCGTTACCGAGCCGCCGTCCTCGAAGCACCAGCGCG
>JAYTQD010000535.1:0-1070 GCA_043746935.1 Acidobacteriaceae bacterium
TGATGAAAGTTCGCACTTCCCATCGTCGCACTGTGTTGCCGGTCTGCGCTTTGCAGAGAGCTCGGGACGGGGAAGTCCCTTTCATTCGTTAGGCGTCACTCGCGCGTGCTTGTAGCAAAAAGCGAACGAGCGGCGGTCCATTGATTCGTTTTGCAAAGTCCCGTACACGTTTCTCTCCCATCTGTAGTTCACCCAACCCCCCAGCACACCAAGCACGACAACTCGGTGCGGAGCGGGCTTACTAAATGGGTTCCCAGAGTTGAATAGGTCATCAAACTCCAACACTTCACCAACCGCCACTCGTGGTGGGAAACACGCTCTGAAAATGGCCCACATACTCGCTCCAATTCGCCGATGCTTTGTATCGACTCAAATGCGCGGCCAGCTTGCGCTCGCCGAATACCATTCCGAGGTACTTCTCGCAATGGTTCACTTCCCAAAAGTGACGCCTAACCCTACGGTCGAGGGGATAGCCAAAATGCTGCGCGTTTTGTCTACCCCTCACCTTGTACGTTAGGCCCACAAGCGTGAATACAAGTTCAGCACCGAGCTACGTTAGGCGAACCTCGTTGCGCAGCAGCTTTCCAGTAGGAAATCACGTGCCTTCTCCACCGCTGGGCCTCAAGTCACCGTTTGCGCGGGCCGTCCGCGCTTCGCCGGCCAGCGCACCGCCTGCACTTTGCAGCGAAAGAACAACTCCTTCTCGCGCACGAGCCGCTCCGCTAGTGAAGCAAGGCATTCAGAATCGAGCCCGCGTTCAGGTTCAGTCCTACATGCAAGAGAAAGTCCTCTCTTTAGTTCTCCACGAGCTATCGCGGTCGTGTACTGGCTTTTGTCCGTCCACGTCCTCAGTAAGACAGCTCGTCTCCAAGAGAGTGGCAGCGCAAAGATCGTGGTGTCGTCAACCAAGGCCTAACCCGTCGGTCGAGGGGACGGCCAAAAGGCTGCGCCTTTTGTCCACCCCTCACCTCGAACGTTAGGCGGCTTACCCAGCGCAATCGAGAGCAGCTCTGAACGCAAGCTCGCGCGCAGTAGGCTACGTCTTGAGGAGGCTACGCTCCCCGTCACTG